>CACYHU010000116.1 GCA_902774215.1 uncultured Chloroflexota bacterium | reverse complement strand
TTACAAAAACTGCCAGGGGTTGACGTAACCGCCGCCGTACCGGACCTCGAAATGAAGGTGAGGGCCGGTGGAGTTACCGGTAGATCCGCCGTAGCCAATCAACTGTCCCTGGGAAACGCCCTGTCCGCAGGAGACCGCCACACCGGAAAGGTGAGCATAAAGGGACTGGTAACCGGTACCGTGATCGATCATCACCATGATCCCGTAACCGCCGGAAATAGCCCCGGCATAAACGACTGTCCCGCTGTCCGCAGCGTATATCGGTCCGCCTTCAACCGTAGCCAGGTCCACGCCCATGTGACCTGCACCGAAATCGTTGCCAACCAGTGAATGGCTGGCACTCGGCCAGATAAAGGATCCGCTTCCATATTGGCGGTAATCCCATTCACAGCCGCCGGGTCCCGCAATAACTTTCTTGACACCGGAATTCGGAGAATACTCATAAACGACCGGGTTGAAAGCAGCTGTTTCGCGGTAACCGCCCGGGAAAAGAATGAAATCCCCGGCTTCGATCACCGGATTGGTCATATCCAGTTTGTTGACCGGTTCGGCAAGCACATCATGAACTTCCACCCGGTATTTGTCCGCAAGCCGCTGCATCTGGTCACTTTCCTTCCACTGAACATAGATCCCGTCTGCAGGAGGAATGACCAATTCATCTCCAACCGAAATGTTGTGAGCGTCATCATAAAGCACATTGTAATTCGCCCAGAGGACCGTTTCCGGTTCCAGACCGAATTTTTTAGCGATCCCGTAAAGAGAATCTCCGGTTTGGATCGTATAGGTCACCGCTTCTGTCCGCATATTTTCCGGCATATGGGTAATGCCTGTGGACAACCGTTCAACAGCTTCCGTCTCCTTATCTATTTCGATCGCGTTCATCTCCGGCAGACCGGGATTGGAAACAATACTATCCACAAGTGAATTATCAACAGAACCGCTTTCACCGGTCTCTGTTCCGCGGATCACCGGCGTACGCTGAGCGATCACGATACCCATGAATCCGACACAGGCTAAAGCTGCAGCCCACAAAACAGCAGGAAGCAGCCACTTCGGAGTGGATCGTTCAGCTTTTTCAGGTTTTGTTTCCTGAGTGTTTTTGGCATTGATACTCAATTAATTACCCTCCGTCAGATTTTCCAGGAAGGTTGCGTTATCTTTTGCCTTTGCCATCCGCTGGATGATCGCTTCCGTGGCCACAGCGTTATCCATGCCGGCACCCTGCGGCGGGGTAGAGATCATCTGCATATACATGCGGCGCATCAGCCAGACACGCGGCATCAGATCCGGCCCGAGCAAAAGGTCTTCGCGGCGTGTACCGGATTTTTCAATGTCAATGGCGGGGAAAATACGACGCTCCTGAAGCTTGCGCGAAAGATGGAGTTCCATATTCCCGGTGCCTTTGAATTCTTCATAAACCACATCATCCAGTCGGGAACCGGTATCCACCAGTGCCGTTGCCAGGATTGTCAGTGAGCCGCCTTCCTCCAGGTTGCGGGCAGCACCGAAAAAGCGTTTCGGCGGATACATCGCAGAGGGATCCATACCGCCGGAAAGTGTACGTCCTGACTGTGGTACGGTCATATTGTAAGCACGGGCGAGACGGGTAAGACTGTCCAGCAGAATAACCACATCCTTTCCGTTTTCCACCAGACGCTTGGCACGTTCAAGTGTAATTTCTGAGGTGCGGACATGCTGTGTCACAGGTTCGTCAAAAGTAGATGCCACCACTTCCGCGTCAACTGAGCGGTCCATATCCGTCACTTCCTCCGGACGTTCGCCGATCAGTGCAATAATCAGATGGACTTCCGGATATGCTGCTGAAATAGCGTTGGCAATCTGTTTCAGAATCGTGGTTTTACCTGCTTTCGGCGGGGAAACGATCATACCGCGCTGTCCGCGGCCAATCGGAGCGATCAGATTGATAAGCCGGGTGGCCAGGCCGCCGCTTTTATTTTCCAGATCAAACCGTTTGTCCGGAAAAATCGGCGTCATGGATTCAAAGGATTTGCGGTTCCGTGCTTCCTCCGGTGTCAGACCATTGATCGTTTCGACCTTGACCAGTCCCCAATGCCGTTCGGATTCCCGCGGAGGCCGGCAAAGTCCAATCACCTGATCACCGTTGCGCAGATCCCAACGGCGCAGCTGAGCCTGAGAAACATAAACATCTTCCGGATTGATCTGATAATTCTGACGCAGAAAACCAATTCCTTCGTTCATGATCTCTAAAACACCACCGCGGATCTCCTTACCTTCCTGAAGACCCTGTGCATGACGGATCTGAACGATCAGATTATCCTTCTTCATCCGTTTGGCATTGGGAATTTCCATCTCTGCCGCAATCTTACGCAATTGGGCGAGGGCCATATTCTCTAATGTTTGATTTTTCATAAAAGATTCACCTTTTTTCAATGGGTAACTTGCTGTTCACGGGGCAATGAACACATAAAAACTTATTGAAACGATACAAAACCGAAAATAAAAACCCCATTACCGCAATCATGCGGATATATTTCAATTTAATAATTCAGATTATTTCTAATTATATCATTATTCATAAAAATCGAATGTGGAATTTTTCCTTAACTGAACGATAAACACAATACTCTGAACTTTTTCTTTCACACATCAGTCGGGGTGCGCGGACTCGAACCGCGGACCCCCGCGTCCCAAACGCGGTGCGCTACCAACTGCGCTACACCCCGATATTAAAGTAATAGTATACCGTAATTTATTAAAAAAATAAAAAAGAATGAATAAAAAAGGTGCTATAATCTTTTACAATTCGTTAATCTTACAGTAAATCAAGCCAAAAACTTCAGTGCTGTAATGGAGAATGATCACAAACTCACGGCTTTTCCGCCGTTTTTTACAGGAGTACTTATGTGGGATAAAACATCAATCCGTGTTCAGAACCTGAAACCTTCAGCCATTCGAAAGTACTTTGCCGTTCCAGGCGACGTTGTCACACTCGGGATCGGTGAACCGGACTTCACCTCACCGGATAAGCTGATGGCAGCAGCTCACAAAGCACTGGACCGCGGGAATACTCACTATACCGCCAATGCCGGTATCTTCGAACTGCGTCAGGCAATTTCAGATAAACTGGATGAGCTGTATAAGGTCAAATATGATCCTGAAAGCGAGATCATTGTAACAGTCGGAGCATCCGAAGCACTTTATCTGGCAGCAGCTACCATTTTGAACCCGGGTGATGAGATGATCGTTATCACCCCCTGTTTCGTTTCTTATCAGGCAGCCGTTGAACTGGCTGACGGCATTCCGGTGGAAGTTCCCTGCCGGCTGGAAGATAATTTTGACTTGAACGTGCAGGCTGTCGAAGATGCCATCACGCCAAAAACCCGCGGCATTCTGCTCGGTTTCCCGAACAACCCGACCGGTGCTGTCGCGTCCCGTAAAAAACTGCAGCAGGTCGCTGATCTGGCTGCGAAACATGACCTGGCAGTAATTTCCGATGAAATTTACGAACGTCTGATTTACGGTGTCGAACATGTCAATTTCGCATCTCTGAAAGGTGCCCGCGAAAGAACCTTTATTGTCGGCGGATTTTCTAAATCCTATGCTATGACCGGCTGGCGTCTGGGATATGTCTGCGGGCCAAAGCATTTGATCCCGCAGCTTTACAAGATCCACCAGTATCTGATCATGTCCGCACCAACCATTGCACAGGAAATCGGTATCGTTGCCATGCGGGAATGCGAACCGGATGTGGAACGGATGCGTCAGGAATATGACCGCCGCCGCCGTTTGATCGTTGACGGACTGAACTCCATCGGGCTTTATACCTTTGAACCGAAAGGCGCCTTCTATGCCTTCCCTTATATCAAAGATACCGGACTTGACAGCACTACCTTTGCCGACCGCCTGCTGGAAGAATGTAAAGTTGCCGTCATCCCCGGCTGCGGTTTCGGTAAGTGCGGCGAAGGCCATGTCCGCACATCTTATGCGGTCAAATATGAAAATATTGAAGAAGCGCTGAACCGCATCAATGATTTTGTGACAAAATTGAAGAAATAAAAAGCTGCAGACTGCAGATAGTTCAAGAGGGCCTCATGAGCCCTCTTTTTTTTATTGATCCTATATATATCGGTGAAAACACCGCTGATTATTGACCGCTGAGAACATCAAGAATATTGCTGCTTTCGCTCACTTCGCCCTCGAGAGCCTTTTGAAGTGCGGCATCACCAAGAACAAGAAGCTGTCCGCCTCGCATTTCCATACGTATCACACAGAAATTATCAATCATGGGAATATCGTCACGGCTGAGGATCTCCTCATAAATCTCTGCCATCGCATGGTCAGGATCTTCCACAGGACCGCTTTCAGCAGCTCTTTCACCAAAGAGGATCCCGGCTTTTGTCATGATTTTCAGCGTATCCGGAACAGTCAGGATCACATCAGCAGCATATCCACCATTGCCCTCGTTATAAATAGAATCTATCGATTTCAGCTTTAATTTATGGTATACCGTTTCGCCCAAAACAGTCCCCGGCTCCCGCAGCATGCCCCGGGTTTCTTCTGTCATCAATTTTCTGGCTCCGTCAAAATCTCCATCTGCTATTTTTTCCACAAATTCATTCAGCAGGGAAACAAATTCGCCCTGAGATGGTCCAAGATTGGAACGATAAAAATAAGCGCCAAGAACCACAGCCAGGACCAACCCGGCTGCAATAAATATGATCAGTATATGGTTTTTTGCCATCAATTCTCCGTGAAGACTTCCCGCCAGGTGCATGTATTGAAAATCATTTCAAGAAAAGCAGCACGCTCCGTTTCAGTTAAAAATCGCGGCTGAGAATAATTTTCGAGGATAATGGTTTCAAGCTGATTGCCGAGATAACGTCCATTGTAGAAATAATGACGATCAAAGAAAGAGGTTCGCTCCACATCCGACATCTGATCAAAAAGCAGGTTGCCAAGTCCGTAATGAATAAATGTATCCCCGATGAAGGTCATCCCCTGCGGAATATGTGCCTGGGACCCGCTGATGATCACCGGTGCTGCTTCCCGGGCGATTTTTAAAAAGTCATGGCTTTGTACCGGCGGAACATCATACCAGGTATATTCCAGATGCTGGAATGTAACGATAGGAAGCCAGCCCTTCTCTTTAAGCCTGACAATCGTTTCCTCCATCTTCGGAAGATCACAGGTGGCAGCTCCTGGATGGCTATCTGTCGCCCAGACACCGTCAGGGCCAACGGCATTGCACCCAAGAAAAGCGATTTTATTCCCGTTATGAACGATGTAAATAGGAGCCTGTGCTTCTTTTTGTGTCAAACCGCCGCCATAGACTTTCATCCCGGCATTTTCATACATATCCAGTGAATAGAGAAAAGGATCAAAACCCCAGTCAACGTTATGGTTTCCGGTCAGTTCAATCACATCTGCTCCTACTGCCTCCAGAAGTGCAAAATAGGAAGGATCGGAGCAAAACCGTGCTTCCCGCCGCAATGGATTTCCCGGCGGACAATCCGGCGTAAAAGAAGCTTCATTGCTGATATGAGTAATATCGGAAGCCGCAAGTGTCTCAGCGATGTTTTCCACCGGAACCAGCAGTCCGTCAGTTTCAATATGATAAGCCAGATTACGAGACATGGCTGTTGTCCCGGTCAGTGTCAGTATCGTGAGTTTATCCCGGTCATAATTAGAAACTTTCCCGGTCGGAAGCGCGGCACTGAGCGCATATTTTTCAGGATCAAAATTGAGGGAGAAAGGAGAAACACCTTCTATGTTCATTACTTTCCAGCGCGGTTCAATATCTTCAAAAGGAATGACTGCCCATATGCCCTCGCCATCCCAGGCAGTCCGAAGCAGCTCATCGGCAGACAATGTTTGGATATCCGCATTACCGGAAGGCAGGCCAAACAGTTCTGTCATATCTTCCAGCGTTTCTTCTGTCATAAGCAATGTACGGAAAGGTACTTCATGCTGAAAGCCTTTCCAGAACCGCTCCATCTGCCGTACTGTGACGCCATCAGTCACAGTATGGTAAGGGGCTGTCAAAGCCAGAACTTTTTCAGCGGCATTGCAAATATTAAAACCAAAAAACGGAACGGTTATCAAAAGAAACCCGATCAATAATAATGATTTCAGAAATCTGTTTATATTCATAGCGTCAATTATAGCAGGTTCCTTCCTCCATGTAAAATAATGATAAAATATAAATATAGGGGTTCGGACAATGGAAATAAACAGAAATATTCCGGAACTGGATTATGTTCCGTTCACAAACGATCTGCTGTTTCATATGGTTTTTTCAAAGAATGAAATTGCTTTGCGCAATTTACTCAGCAGTCTTCTTGATATACCGGAAAATGATATCATCCAGATCACTGTACTGAACCCGGTGCAGTATGCTGATGCATTTGACACAAAGATCACAGTTCTTGATTTGAAACTGCATCTGAACGGAGAAAGATACATTATTATCGAAATGCAGGTGAGAAGATTCACAAATTTGACAAACCGCACGCTTGTTTATACCTGTCGGCAGCTGGTCGATCAAACAAGAGGAAAAGGATTTCAATATAGTAATCTGCAGCCTGTAATTCAGATCGCGATTATGGATCATACTTTGTTTCCAGATCACAAAAGATTTATCACAAAGTATGAATTAAGAGATGATGAAGGATATCAGTATTCAGATAAACTTCAATTCATTGTTATGGATTTGACCGCCAAAGGCAGCGCAACCGATCAGGACAGAAAAAAGGGTTTGGTTGATTGGGCTGCTGCTTTCAATGCCAAAGATTGGGACACGGTCGGTCAGATTGAAAATCAGGGTGTAAAGGAGGCAAAGAAAACAATGGAACTGATAATGGCAACTCCTACTGAAAGACAATTATTGATGGAAAGAGAATTTGCAGAACTCGATCGTCAGGCTTTAATTGAAGATGCTATTTCGACGGGTATACAGGAAGGTCTAAAAAAGGGTATGCAGGAAGGAAGAAAAGAAGGAAGAAAAGAAGGAATTAATGAAGGAATTACTGAGGGTGTAGACCAAATGGGAAACCTGATGGCATTACTTTTTGATCAGAACAGATTCGAAGATGCAAAACGTTGTGCAAAGGATCCAAATTATCGAAATCAATTAATGAAAGAATTATTATAATTTCAGTAAATAAATATGTAACTCTGCAAACAGTGACACAATTTTCAGAATAATGTGTCACTGTTTTTGTTTCTGTGATATAAATAATGCGGCTCCTGAAAAGGACCCGACAGTTCATTTGTACCTTCCTGTCGTAAAGCAAAACCGGGACTGAACCCGGCGATCTTTTGAAAAGACCGCTTTTTTCTTTCCGGCTCTGCTTTCGCAGAGTCTTTTCTTTAAGTAGGTGAAATATAAAATTTATGGAAGAAAAAAAACAAGTTACACAAACTTTCATGATCATCGCAGTTGTCTATGTGACCTGCCTGTTGTTGTCCAATCTGATAGCCGGAAAGATGTGGGCTGTCACCTCAAATATCACACTCCCTGCAGCTGTGATTCTGTTCCCGATCACTTATATCTTCGGTGATGTTTTCACAGAAGTATACGGTTTCAAAAAAGCCCGCATCATTATTTGGCTCGGCTTCGGTGCAAGCTTTTTTGCAGTAGCAGTTTATCTGCTCACGATTGCACTGCCTCATCCGGGTTTTTGGGAAGGTCAGGAAGCATACCGCACTGTATTGGGGACCACACCCCGTGTGGCACTGGCGTCATTTATCGGCTATCTTTTCGGAGAATTCTCCAATTCCGTAGTACTTTCAAAATTGAAAGTGGCAACCGGGGGTAAGAAACTTTGGATCCGTACGATCCTTTCCACATTGGTTGGTGAAGGTCTGGACTCCATCATCTTCGTTATGATTTCTTTCTGGGGAACCATGGATAACAGCACTGTGCTGCATATGATCCTTTATCAATATTTGTTCAAAGTCGTTTATGAAGCTCTCTTCACACCGGTCACCTATGCTGTCGTGAACTGGCTCAAACGAAAAGAAGGCATTGATGTCTTTGACCACGATGTGAAATACAACATTGTTTCTGATTAACAAAAAAGTCACCCGCCGCAGCTGTAACGACGATTACAGATGACGGATAATATGCGAATGAGTCTTATTAGAAACCGTAACCAGCTGACAGGAGAAATTAGAAGAAATGAGAGAAAGAAAAGGCCTCACGCTGCTTGGCAACGCTAAAACTGAATATCCAACCAATTACGCACCGGAAATACTGGAGCGTTTCTCCAATAAACATCCGGGAAATGACTACTTCGTAAAATTCAATTGTCCGGAATTCACCAGTCTCTGTCCCATCACCGGACAGCCGGACTTTGCTGTTATTTATCTGTCCTATGTTCCAGACGAATATCTGGTAGAAAGCAAATCACTGAAGCTTTATCTTTATTCCTTCCGGAATCATGGTGATTTTCATGAAGATGTGGTAAATATCATCATGAAGGACATGATCAAGCTGATAGAACCGAAGTATATCGAAGTCTGGGGAAAATTTACACCGCGCGGAGGTCTTTCCATTGACCCGTACTGCAATTACGGTAAGCCCGGGACCCGCTGGGAAAGAGCTGCCTGGTTCCGATTAAGCCAGCACGATATGCAGCCTGAAAAAGTTGACAATCGGTAATATCTGATTTTTTGAAAACACATTAAATTACAGCATGAGAGAAGATCCCAAATCTTTTCTCATGTTTTTATTTCCGGTAGTTAAAATCAAAGGAACCGCTGTTTTGGTTGATATAGCGGGGATAATACAGCATGATCACAACATCCGGGTCATAGGCTTCTATCAACTCCGGTGTAATATTGCTCACAGATCCGTTATAGAATGTGTTCACCTCTGAAAAACCCATGATCAGATAGGGATTGACAGCCTTGGCAAAGGAATCAGTAAGCATCATGATTTTCACATCATTCCTGCTTTCCGGATTTTTATAATGTCCGAGATAATTCGGCCCGCCCAGGACAGAGTCATAGGTATACCGGGATGTCAGATCGCGTTCTTCCAAATATTCAGTGATAAAGAAGTAATCATGGATCGTACCGGAAACGCCATAAGGATCCACCACTTTGATCTCAAATTCAGGATCGATAAGTACAAAATCATCAATACCGGCATAATAGATACCGGTCCGCTGTCCGCGAGACCCAAGATGCCACCGGTCATATTCTTTGACAGTATAGTTATCAATATCAGCAATGCGCGGGTCGATCTCGCATCCGGTCTTATCCGCAATATAGTCTTCCAGCAGGCGATAAGCGTAAAATCCGGCTTCTGTGGTCCAGTGATGATCGGTCCTGTACATCATGCTGTAATGGTCGATTCCATCTGCAGCCATTGTTTCCCTGATGTCGATAGTGTCGATCCCGGCTTCTTTCAGAGCCTTGATCATCCGGTCGATATTATCATTACTGTAATCTTCCACACCAACAGGCAATTCCGGATCAAATTTGGAAACAGTAAATTTGGAAACAGTCGAAGGTGGTGAAACATAAAGCAGCGCAGTGCCTCTGTCTTTCAGATAGTGATGAAACTCCTCAGTCCGATTAACATAATCCCGAATGCTTTCATCCGGACAGCGGTCAAGGATTTCTGTCAGATATCCGTTATTCAGTTTTACAACACCATTCATTTCCTGCTGCCCAAAGAACTTCCGCACAGCGCCATTCAGATTGACAAACGAGAACTTTTTGAAAAATGTACTGGAAATATCAGTCTCAAACTTATTTCCCAGTTCGCCGGTCCATTCATTATTAACGATCTCGTCATTGATATAGTAATTCATGAGGCCGGCAGAACTCAGGATACCCAGCCCGAACACCATGATCAGGAACACTGCTGTAAAAATGACGTATATTGACTGTTTTTTTCTCATTTCACTTCCACCCTTCACACCGCATCGGACTAAAAATTGAAATAGATGAAAGGATTGTGTGCACCGAGGATCAGGAATGAAACTGCCCACAGAAAAACGATTCCATACAGAATGGGCTGCAGGATATTTTGGATGGAAGCAGATCTTGTGGTCCCTATCTTCTTCTCCAACACGCGCATGACCGGTGCCGAGAAAAGAAGCCCAAGGAAAAGATAAACGCCATATTCCCTCAGATAAGCCTGCATGGCTGCATCCCAGGTGAATTGATGCACATACACACCAAGCATGGAAAGACAATAGCGCAGACCGCTTTTCAATGACGGTGAATTGAAAATCACCCATCCCCAATTCACAAACAGAAGGGTTGCGATCTGCCAGAGAATACGCAGAATACAGCTTTTCCGCTCAGCCGGTTTGAGCAGATATTTTTCAAAAATCAGCAAAACAAAATATGCCAGCCCCCAGAAGATAAAAGTGAAATTAGCCCCATGCCAGATGCCTGTCAACAGCCAGACCACCAGCATATTGCGGATATTTTCGACCGTTGTGCCACGGGAACCTCCCAATGGGATGTAAACGTAATCCCGGAACCACCGGCTCAGGGAAATGTGCCACCTGCGCCAGAATTCGGTCACAGTCCTGGAGATATAGGGATAATTAAAGTTTTCGGCGAAAGAGAAGCCGAACATTTTACCCAACCCGATCGCCATATCTGAATAACCGGAAAAATCATAATAAATCTGAAGGCTGTAACAAATCGAGCCAAGCCACAAAATCAGTGGATTCACTGTCGTGAACTGCATTCCGAACACATCTTCGGCAACAAGAGCCAGATTGTTCGCCAGGATCACTTTTTTGCAGAACCCAAGAAGAAAGCGTTTTACGCCCTGCCCAAAAATTACAGCATCCGTGTATCGGTTTGTGATCTGCTCCTCAATATCATGGTAACGTACGATCGGACCGGCAATCAGCTGCGGAAAGAAACTGATATACAGCGCCACATAGAGCGGGTTTCTCTGCACTTTTACCGTTTTCTGATAAACATCGATAACATAAGATAATGCCTGAAAAGTAAAGAATGATATCCCAATCGGTAATGTCACAGACAAGGCGCGGAAACCGGTTCCAAACAGGCTGTTCGTGACAGAAACAGCAAAGTTCAGATATTTATAGAAAAAAAGGATACCGACATTCAAAACGACATCGAATATCATCAAACCTTTGGCATGGCTCCGGTAACGGTCGATCAACAGTGCTATCCCATAGTTCAGCGCAACTGAAAACACCATGATGAAAACGAATTTCGGCTCACCGTAAGCATAAAAGCATAAACTTGCCGCCAACAGAATGTAATTCCGGTAACTGTCCTTCGCCAAATAGTAAAGCAGCAGAACAACAGGCAGAAAGTAAAATGTGAAAATCAGACTCGAAAAAACCATCTTCCCCCAAAGGCGTCACAAAACAAAGGTCAACCTCTATTGTACCGTAAATAATCCTTTCAGGATCATATTAAAACAGCGATTTGTCCTCATACAAATCCCAATTGCTGAATGCTGAATGGTGTACGCTGAAATCATACTTTTGAAGTATACTTACGATAGTATGAAACAAAAAGAAAAATTATTCCGGGTTCTTCCGCTGATTGCATTAGCCGTTTTACTGTACATTCTCTGCAGTCAATTTTCTTACTTTGCAGACGACTGGTTCTGGGGAACCGACAGCTCCTTCAGCAGCTTTTTCGACAGCTTCTCCAACCCGGAAAACCCTTTTCATTTCTACAATAACGGGCGGTATTTCGGCAATGGACTGGGGTTCATCGCTGCCAATCATCGTCTGATACGGAATCTGATCATGACAGCGGTGCTTTGGACCATCATCACTGTTACCGCCAAAATCAGCCTGCAGACTGCCGAAACGAAGAAATCCGAAACAGCAGCTCAGAACCTGATGGTTTTTCTCTGCGGAACGATCCTGCTGCTCTGCCCAAAGGAACTTTTCCGGGAATCCATCGGCTGGAGCGCTGCTTTTATGAACTATGTAGTTCCTTCGGCGCTGTATCTCATCTGTCTGAATAAGATATTCAGTCAAAAAGACAAAGCAAAAACCGACCTGCTTTTTTTCATTCTTCCCGTACTTTCAGCCTTTTTTATCGAAAACCTGACCATTGGGAACACCCTTTTTATCGGTTCATGGATCATTTACAGATTTATCAGAAAACGCAAACCCACAGTCAACGAATGGCTCTATCTCGCCGGATCCCTCATTGGTTTGATCCTGATGTTTTCCGATGATGGTTACAGGGATATCCTACAGGGAAATCCGGAACAGACCTATTGGGGTGCAGAGACAGGTTCTCTGATGATGATGGTCGGAACAGCGCTCACCGCCTTTCGGAATTTTATTTCCAATGCCATCGTCGGATGGATGGTCCTGCTGACAGCATTTGGTGCTCTCAGCTTTATGACAGCTTATCTGCTGACACGGGATCACACAGAAAAAAAAGGCAGTTTTGTTATGCTGCTTACACTGATGGATATACTGATCGCAGCTTACTTCCTGCTGCGAAAAATGGCTCCTTCCTGGGAGGCTTTCTTCGCATATACACGGATCATCGAAGCAGTAATGGCAGCGCTTTTTCTAATTTCGCAGCCCGTCATCATACTGCTGCTTTCATATTCGGAACAGCAGAAAGAAAAGCTCCTTTTCAGCTGGCTGTTTGCGGCATTTATCACCGCACCGCTGACAATAGCGGAGCCGCTCTCGCTGCGCGTATTTTTCCCAACCATGGTTTTTCTGCTGATGCTTTATAGTCAGATCACCTGCATAAATCTTCAAGAAATCAGCTGCACCATTTCTTCCCGGGTATATCGCAAGCTTCTTCCATACACGGCCGGAATTTTCCTGCTCGGCTGGGGATACCTTTTCAGTATTTACACCGTAATTGCCCATTACGAACAGGAGCGTATTAAATATGTGCGTTATCAGGAATCCCTTGGATTCTATGACACGGTTTTCCCGACGCTGCCTTATGCAGATTATGTGATCGTCTCCTACCCATGGGAAAGAACCTGGCAGGAACGCTATAAAAAATTTTTTGACCTCAATCTGGATATGAACTTCACCATCATTTCCTTTGATGAATGGAAAGAAAGCCTCTGATAAGGAAGAAAACTGATAAATCGGAGATGTCATACATGGTAAAGAAACACTACAGTTTTTTCTGTAACCGGGAATGTGAATTTTTTCCCTGCCATCCCGGTGCGGACCCGAATCGGTTCAACTGCCTTTTCTGCTACTGTCCCCTCTATGCGCTTGGTGAGCAATGCGGCGGAAATTTTACCTATACAGAAAAAGGGATCAAGGATTGTACGAACTGCCTCGTTCCACACGATCCGGATAACTATGACCTGATCATCAGCCGTTTTTCTGAAATTGCGGAGCTTGCCAGACGATCAGATAAATTAAAATAGAAACACCCAATTTTCACAAACATTGAAAAAATTTGTTACAATTAGATTAAGTGGAAAAGCGCTGCCGGAAACCGGAAATAAACCGCTTTTTCCAGAGGAGAAATGTAATGGAAAATATTAAAGGTACCAAGACCGAAGCCAATCTCCAAACCGCTTTCGCAGGAGAATCACAGGCACGGAATAAATATACATATTTTGCTTCCAAAGCCAAAAAGGAAGGTTACAACCAGATCGCTGCTATTTTCGAAGAAACTGCAGCAAATGAAAAAGAACATGCGAAGATTTGGTTCAAACTTCTGAACGGAGGCGAAATTCCCGATACCGCAGCCAATCTCGAAGCTGCTGCAGCCGGTGAAAACTATGAATGGACCGACATGTATGCCGGTTTCGCCCAGACTGCCCGCGAAGAAGGTTTCCCGCGCATCGCTGCCCTGTTCGAAATGGTCGGCAAGATCGAAAAAGAACACGAAGCCCGCTATCTGAAGCTGCTCGAGAACGTCAAGGAAGGTCTCGTCTTCTCCCGCGACGGAGATATGATTTGGCAGTGCGCCAACTGCGGCCACATCGTCGTCGGCAAGAAAGCCCCGGAAGTCTGCCCGGTCTGCAATCATCCGCAGGCTTATTTCCAGATCAAAGCTGAAAATTTCTAAGATCCGGACTTAACTTATTTATTTAGAGGGCGCCAGGCGCCCTTTCTTTTTTTCTGCAGCAGTATCTGTTTAGGACCAGGTTCCGCAGCACGAATGACAAGCCTTTCATGCGGGTTTCACCGAATCAAAAGTCCTGTCACCATGTGCTCCGGCCTGTATAGATACCAGCTTATCTGTGCATATTATTCCAAAACCAGCCGCTATTTCTGACAATTTGGACAGTAATGTGTGCCGCGCTGTCCAACGACAATCCGCTCGATGGGTGTCCCGCAGACAGGACAGGGTTCGCCTTTGCGTTGATAAACACGGAATTCATTTTGGAAATGCCCTCCCTTGTATGCCCAGTCAAAGGAAGAACCATTTTGCTCTATGGCATGCTCCAGCGTTTTTCTTATCGAGCCGCACAGCTTCCGGCACTCTTTCCTCGTCAAACTTCCTGCAGGACGAGTCGGCAGGATCCCGGCATCAAACAGTGATTCATCGGCATAAATATTTCCAATTCCGGCAATAATGTTTTGATCCAGCAGAACCGTTTTGATCATCCGGCGCATTCCTTCAAGATGATTTTCAAGCCATTCCGGAGTCAGTTCCTCACCAAGCGGTTCGATCCCCAGCCCGTCAAGCACATTATCAGGATCATCTGTGACCCAAATCCGTCCGAATTTACGAACATCGTTGAAAACCAACCGCATACCGTCATAAAAATGGAAAATGAGACGATCATGCGGACGCAGATCGCCTGCGGATTCTGCTTCACAGCGCAGATCGCCGCTCATTCGCAGATGGATCAGGACAGAAGACTCTCCCGTTTTGATGCAGATATATTTTGCCCGGCGGTTTACTGAAAGGATGCGCAATCCTTTTAAAAACTGACTGCATTCTTCAGCAGTTCCGTCAAAAACCAACGTCTTTGGATTAAAACAATCGACAGAACTGATCTGTCGATTGAGAATACTTTCACCTGTCATCCCACCGTTCCGCAGTGAGCGGACAATGGTTTCAACTTCCGGCAGTTCCGGCATATTTATTCGTGGAAGAGGCTGCCAACGCTGACCCCGCGGTTCACACGGGAAATCACTTCGCCCAGCAGACTTGCAACAGAGATAATATTCAGCCGCCCATCGAAACGCTTAAAATCTTTTTCCGGCACTTCGATGGAATCGGTCGTAGTAAACTGTGTGGCTTTCGTACTCGTCAGCCGGTCAACTGCCGGACCGGAGAAAACCGGATGAACAAAATAAGTGTGAACACTGGTAGCGCCGCTTTCAATCAGCAGATTTATGTCATTCGACATGGAACCGGCTGTATCAACTTCATCATCGCACAGGAAGCAGTCATGTCCCTGCACATCACCAATCACAGAAAGCGCTTTGGCATTCGCATCGTTGCCGGAGCGGCGTTTTTCGATGAAAGCCAACGGAATCCCAAGTTCCTCCGCAATATTCCGGGCTTGTTTCGCAAAACCCAGATCCGCAGAAACGACAACCGGATCCTTCACCTTTTTCATGGCGATCTTCTGTTTCATGTCATCCGTCAGCATATGATAAGCAGTCAGGACATCGCCCGGAATCTTGAAAAATCCCTGTATCTGGCCGGCATGCAGGTTCATCAGGATATAGCGGTTGGTACCTGCTACCTCGATCATATCCGCAACCAGACGGGCGGTAATAGGTACACGCGGCTGATCCTTTTTGTCAGACCGCGCATAGCACATATACGGAACTACAGCTGTCAAACGGGCAGCAAAATCCAGATACAAGGTCTGGAGCAGGATCAAAAGCTCCATCAGGTTGCGGTTTACAGGACGCGATGTTGATTGGATCGCATAACAATCCTGCCCGCGAACACTGCGGTTAAGTTTTACAAACAGGTTTTCGTTGGGGAATTCGATGATCTGCCGGCCGCATAATTCCATGCCCAGATAATTTGCTACACCCTCTGCAAGCGGAAGATTCCCGTTCCCACTGAAGAGTTTGATGTCACCATACTGTCCCATACTGCTTCCTTTACAAAAGTAATATCCAATACTGCCTATTGTCTGACATAAGTATAGCATAATTGAAGCTGTTTTTCCGAATTTACAGAACAGGATATGCCTCCCGATAAAGCTGATTCATTTTGTTGTATACTTAACAGTGAGGAAATTATGGCGTATTCAAATATCACGAAAACCACTATGGCTGAAACCATGAAGACATTGATGAATGAAAAACCTTTTGCGAAAATCAGTGTCGGTGATATTTGTGAACACTGCGGAATGAACCGCAAAACCTTTTATTACCATTTTAAAGATAAATATGATCTTGTGAATTGGATCTTCCAGACGGAATTTCTGGAGATGATGATGGTGCAGAATTATAATTCCGGCTGGGAGCTGCTTTCCGACATTTGCAAATACCTTTATTCCGAACGCACATTTTACACCAATGCGTTACAGGTGGAAGGACAAAACTCCTTCCGTGATTATTTTGCCTCTTCTATCGGTTCTGTCCTTTCTGAAATCATGCGGGATCGGTTCCGCTCCATGGAGGATTCAAAATATTTTGTAGAGTTCTTCACCGATGCCATCCAGGCTGCCATTCTCCGTTGGCTGAAAAACACACCGGTTCTACCTCCGGAAGAATTCATGAAGCGCCTCGAAAGCGTTATGGATGTTTTGAAAAACATCTGATCTATGAGAATGTTTCTTTCAAGACAGTGATTTTCATGAAACCGGTTTTCTGACAGAACCGATATTTGGTTTATGAAAAGTGCAGCCTCTGTAAAGGTGGCTGGTATTGAAGAGTGTATGCATTCAGTCAGGCTGGCAGGTCATGACTGCGAAAGATTTTTTCTGGTGATGGTTTAGCCCATGCAAATGCGATGGTATTGTGGGAATGTACATAGCTGACCCACGTATGGGTCTGCTGCATACGTCCCCGTGACCTGGGTCCGGATCATTGCTCCGGTGAATAGGCGCTGTGACCCCGGTTGACGGTTCTGCGCGCCGAAAAGCGCACGAGACGATCGACAGTCGCCCGTGCACGCATCACCGTCCCCTGCACGAGGATGGGATGACCTTGCCAATATAGAAATTGTCTTCATCTTTTTCCTCGAAATCAGTTTGAAGTTTTAGGTTTATAATAATTATTACAGCTTGGAAAATGATTGCAACCTGTAATTTCCGGGCTATTTTAAGGAAAGGCTGATTTATTCGATCCAAGTCGAAAATAACCTGTTCTCGTTAACTCATTTTGACGTGAAGCGGCCGGCACTGATCAGTGTTTCCTTAAATACAGGAGAAAGAACGATGAAAGTAACATTCTTTGGAACAACCACTTTGCTTTTTGATGACGGAAAAGATCAGATCCTTTTCGACTGTCATTTCACCAGACCATCGATTCTCAGCTACATTCGCGGGGGTGATCCGGAAAAAGCGCCATTGCCTTTGAAACATGCTGAAGAGGTTCGTGTTTTATCTGATGCTGCTATCTCAACAGACAGACATATTATCGATGAAATGCTGGAAAAGCATCATATAGACAGACTTCGTGCGATTTTTATCTCTCACACCCATCATGATCATGTGATGGATGCACCGTATACTGCAAACAAATGCAATGCTGTGATCTACGGCAGCTGTTCCGCGATGAATGTCGGCAGAGGCGGAGATGTTCCGGAAGATCACCTGATCGAATTTACCCCGAATGAAACCTATAAAATCGGCGGTTTCAGGATCAAAGTGCTTTCTTCGATCCATTCTAAACCCAATATTCTCAACAATGATCTTGGAGAGACGATCGATGAACCTTTTACCCAGCCTGCGCTGCTCCGCACGTACAAGGAAGGCGGATCTTTTGATTTTTATGTCGAAGCTGAGGAAAAAAAATTCCTGATCAGACCAAGCTTCAATTATATCGAAGGCCAGTTGGACGGTTATAATGCAGATGTCCTGTTCCTTGGAGTGGCAGGCATGGCAAAAGAGGAAGATGATATTGTAAAAACCTTTTTCCGGGAAACAGTCGAAAAGACAAAAGCGAAGGTCATTGTTCCCATCCATTGGGATAATTTCTTTCTTCCTTTGGATCAGCCGGTCGAAGGGATGCCGCCCATCATTGAAAAAACCGAGGTTGTTTTCTTCAAGCTGGCGAAATACTGTGAAGACAACAACGTCAGCTGTATCGTCCAGATACCAAGAACCTGTATTGAATTATAGCGTGAAGTGTTCAGACAAGGATCAAAGCGTATTTTGATCCAAACGGAAAACAATGCAAAATTGACAGGAGTGATATCGCAGCGGATCACTCCCGCACCAAGGTGATTAGAACAACGGAAACCGTTTTGCTGACTCAAGTCCAAGTCAACGAAAACAGGTCCCGTTGTTTTCTTCTGAATAGTTATCCCAGATTGTAAGCGTCAGACAGAAGACAAAACTATCCTGCAGGGGTTGTTTATTGTTGTAAAAATAATGTAAACCTAATAAAGGGTTTCACAGTAAATCTCATATCAAACCAAGATTATACAGACAACTTATCCAGGCTTGTGCGAATGTAATATGTCCCTGCACAGTCGGATGGGAACCATCAAGTGTTTCATATCTTTCTTCAGAAAGACTGATGTCTACAAGATAACAGCCATTTTTTCGAGCCATAGTTCTGATGACATCATTGTATGACTCAAATGAACCACCATATGAATAATCAGGAAAATCCCAATTATGGTCTTTTATTTTTGTTCGCATCAGGGTTCCGCAGATAACTACCGCTGACGGGTAACAGGTGCGTAATTTTTTTGTCATTCGATCGTATCCGTCCTCAAAGAAATCGACATTTGCTTCCTGATTTCTATGTATTTGAGCAGATGAATTTATTTTTTCAACGACTTTTTGAGAAACAGGAACATTATAACCAAAATCATTGAATCCAAGATAAACCAGGATATTGTCCGGCTGATATTCAACAGTTCTTAAATTCAGAATCCGTTCATCACTTGATCCAGAGGGAAAAGTTTTTCCTGTAACCCGGCTTCCGGAATACGAATTGTTGACACAAAGCCAGGCATGGAGGGCTTGATTTACTTTAGCCCACCAGGTATCATACACACTGTTCAGTCCATTTTTCTGCTGCATTTCCGCATCATAAAAAAAATAACCTTGTGGATTATATCCTTCATAAGTACTCACCGAATCTCCGAGAATGGATACAAACCTCATCATAAACTACTTACAAAACAAATTCCGAAGACCGCTGTTCCGGCATTCCCGTACCCTTTCCCGCCATATTGCCAGTTTTGCCTCGTGCTTTGCCTGATTCAATAATTTCCTGTTTTCATTCATGTCATACTCCTATTTCCTCGAGATATCTGTGGAAATCTTGAGATTTCTACAGATATCTATAGACTTCTCATAGAGTATGATAAATTTTCAGAGCCATTTCAAGACGCGTATTGTTTGACGCTTACCGAGAAGCTGTGTTCGTGAGACGGGTCCAGACCCCTGCGGGTTCAGGCCCCGGGAGCGCCGTGGGTTGGGATGCGGGGATGGGAGAGTTAAATAAAAAAAGTGAAGTTGGCAATTTCTTACTCTCCCAGGAGGCCGCCCTCCAAGTACCATCAGCGGACACGCGCTTGACTGCCGGGTTCGGTATG
>CACYHU010000115.1 GCA_902774215.1 uncultured Chloroflexota bacterium | reverse complement strand
ACTTTCGGGTCTGTCCGCTTCGGTATCATTCTTCCAGACCTTTTTACCGGAGATCGTGATGACAGCCTCGTTGGTTATCTCGTAATCAATACCGGTACCCGGGGGCGTTACCGGTGTTCCTTTATAACCTTCCCCCGCAGAAGTCTTCTCTTCAATTGACCAGGCCTTTTGTACATCCGGCAGAACCGGAAGTCCGTCTATTGTGATCCGCCAGGTCTTAGCGGTCTTGTTATAGAGAACTTCAGCTAACACAAACGGATCATTTTCAACATTCAGATAAGCAGTTTCGGTCTTATTTTCGGTATCCGGAACGATATGGGAAAGCGTGAATTTTCCGAAAGCGGTATATGCTTCGCCATCCCGTTTCAGGGTCACCCAGTTATTCAGGAAATCCGCATAAGACGGGCGGATAGCTTCAGCATCCGATTTCCAATGCTTGAGCATAACGACCGATTCGCCGGCATCACCGATCTCCAGAACACCGTTTACACCGATCGCACCGCCATACCCCAAATAATCTTTAACAGGCACAACATATGTTTTCGAGTAATCGGTATCAGGTATTTCATTGTCTTTTATACCTGCGCATTTATTGCCGCTGAACAAAACCAGAAAACCGGTATAATCAGTTTTTGTCGGGTCGGACCCGTAATATGATCCGTTATCATATGTGACCACTCTAAAATCATCATCAAATGCTTTTGCACTGACATTATCTTTGATGCTCCAGCGGTGAAAGCCGCCGTTGAACATTCTCTCGCTGATCTCATGTTTCGGATCTGAGGTCATCAGATAAATATCCGGATAGGCTGAAGCGACAGTGTTTCCAGCCGTATTGCTGAATATCGCCGCACCGTTTCGGATCCTGATCTTTACAGTTCCGTCAGGACAGGATGCAATCGCGCCTCCCGCATGATCGCTTTCATTTTGAACGATCGCGACCTTGTTCATCTTCAGGTATGCGTCATTGTACATGAAGATCGCACCGCCGCCAATTGTTCCGGCCCAGTTGCGCACCACCTCATTTTTAGTAAACCGGGCTTTCTTTATTTCTGCTGTTACAAGGGGTTGGTTTATCGTAGTAGAACCTAATAAAACAGCGCCGCCCTGTAAGCTGGATATATTCCGGTTGAAAATGGCGTTATTTATTGTGATATTCAGTGATTTCCGAACCTCAGAATTATCCGGTTTATACGCTTCCCCGCATATGGCAGCTCCGGAACCATATGGAGGAAGAACAGTATATGGCGATTCCGTTCCAGAATCGGCTGTATTGTCCTCAAACTTCACTGCCTCGGCATCTGTATCGGATTCTGTACCGATAACAAGTTCACCGCCTGTCTGATGGATCGCACCGCCTGACCAGCGTGCCGTGTTTCCGGAGAAAGTATTATTCCCGGCGATCGTTAATTTTGCTTCTCCGGAATAATCATCATCCACGATCTGCATGCGGATCGCTCCGCCATGGACAGCTTGATTCCCGGTGAATGTATTTCCTTCTCCGAGCGTCAGGCTTCCGTTCCGGACATGGATCGCACCGCCGCCAAGAGAAGTCCACCAATGATCACTGTGATGTGTGTTATTGGTGAAAGTTGATCCGGAAACAGTGAAAGACGCAGGCTGATAAGCGAAGATAGCTCCCGCCGCACGGTCCGTATTTCCGGAAATGGTTGATCCGGTTACCGTAATCGCCGTTCCGGAGGTTGAGATAACACCAGCATTCTTTTCCCTGGCATCTTCATTTGTAACGTTGGCTGTGTTGTTTGAGATCGCAGCATTAGTGATCGTCAGTCTGCCGCCAGTCATCCGGATGATGTTGCCCGAATTGCTGGTATTCGTATTATTATTAATTTCTGATTTGGTTGTTGGATTGCCCTTGCCCTTGATCTCGATCTCACCGCCTTCAGCAATAATAAACGCTGTATCGTTGCTGCCATTAGCCCCGAAAATTTCTGAATCGTCGATGATCAGTTTACCGCCGGATTCCACTTTGACCGCGGTACGGCCGCCAAGCCCCGCAAGATTAAATTTACTGCTGTTTTTGAACTCCAGCGTTGCACCGTTTTTTACCAGAAAGACCGGGTTTGCTGTATTATCATTCAGGCTGACAGTCGTTTTGTCAAATGTAAGTGTTCCGCCCTCGACAGTCCATGTACCGCCGTCTCTCAGTACCAGTTCAGACTCTTTAAAGGTTGTCGTACCGCTCTCTACAATAAAGTCTCCGTTATTCCGGATACCAATAGCAGGTTTAATCTTATTGAAATTGTTAACACCTAAAAAATTGATGGTACCGCCGGAACCATAATCCGGGCCTGTCCGCAGCAATACACCGAAAAAACTGTCATTCTGGTTAAAAGTTACACCATTGAAATTCAATGTACTGTCTTGATTCACCCAGATCAATGGTCTTCCTGCTGAACTATTATTGAGATTGATTGTGGAACTATTAATACTCGCAGTCACATTTTGCCCGAGGTTAAGCATAAAGGGGACACCACTGTCAGGACGGGAATAGTTGATGGTAACTCCGTTTGCAACAAGGGCGCTGTGTACGGTAACAGAGCCGCTTCCTGAAAAGTACACCGTTTCATTACTCCAATTCACGGCTTGAACGCTTAAAGCGCTCGTATAATTCTGATCCGCAAAAACCGGCTGGCTCACCATACACAGTATGGCAAATATTACTATAAACAGAACTTTCGTCCTGTTTTTTGTATTAAATACAACAGGAAGATCTTTCATTGTCTCTCTCCTTCTATTAAATTTTCAACTCCTGACAAATATCGTTGCAATAATCGTGCCAATCTGAAATTTTTTGAATTATTCCGGTATTTCTGTCTTTGAAAACCTGAGCGCTTTTTCAGAACTTTCACGGGGTGGGGCCGCTTACCAACTGACCCGCGAGGGTCTGCGGGACGTATGCAAGCTGTCCCGTCAGGGACAGTTGTGTACGTCCCGGCAATAAGAAGCCTGTGCCAGGCCAATTCGGAATGCGGAAATCGGAATTTTCACCCGGCAACCGGCAACCGGCAATTGGCAGCCGGAAACTGTTTTTTACCCTTGATTGGGTGATAGTATTGTGGGGACGGGCTGGTGCTGCCGGCCGGGAAGCTGAGTTCAGGAGACGGGTACAGACCCCTTCGGGTTCAGTCCCCGGGCGCTCCGGGGGACGGTTACGCGGGCACGGGGGAAAACCGATCGTCCCGGGCGCCAACCGGCCCGCGGAACCGTCTACCGGGGTCACGGCGCCCCGGGAAAAGGCTCATCCTGCAATAAATCCGGAGAGGCCGGGGCATTCACCGCAGCCGGAAGAGAGGTTCGTCCCGACGGGATAAAAGCTGTAATTCGACCAGAAAGCCAGGGTATAGGTATGGCATCCGCGGAAGCCCTGATCCCGGTTCCCGAGGCTCACCGTCACCGGCCCGTTGCCGAAGGTATGGGTAAAGACCGCGGCGCAGCTCTCATTGCCCGTGTAGGGACTTTCCCGCATCATGTCCCGGCAGATCCCCAGCGCGGCAGCCCGGTTATAGCCGCGGTCGCTTTCACTGATGGGCGAAGCGAGCCCCGTGCCTTCCAGCGAAAATTCACAGTCCGGCACCGGGACCAGGATCCTGACCTCCGGAGCATCCTCATCATAATAAGGCGCCCAGCTGTTCATGTGCACACTGCCCTGGTTCTTTGTCGTCGTAAGCCTCGCCAGCAGCGGCCGCGGCAGACGGTGATTTTCATTCCATACCAGCCTCCCGCTGCAGCTGTCCTCCCCATAGCCGGAAGCATTCAGCGCGATCGTGCCGAGGTAGCGCGCGCCGCTGTTCCCGCCGGAGACCCTGACCCCGTCCACCCGTGCCAGCATCCCGGCAGGACGGGCGGCGGCGGTGCCCCAGGAAAGGGCTGTCAGCCGCAGGCCGTTTTCATCCGCTTCCAGAAAGATATCATAGGGGATCCCCCGCATCATCCCGGAAAGGCCGAGGGAGAGCTCGGTCAGGCGGAAAAGCTCCCAGGAAGCCCCGAGATACAGCGCCGCCGCATTCCCCTGATAAGGGGTGAAGTAAAGCGTCTCGCCCAGCCGGATATCGGTATCGGGGACCGGTTCGCCCGGCACAAGTGTCAGCCTGCCCTGACAGCGGGCAGGATCGGTCAGGCTCATCCGTCTGTTCCATTCATTGAACTCATAAACGGTACCGGGGATGATGCCGGCACCGCTCCAGAGGAAGGTGCCGATCTGCCTTCCGCCGGATGGCGCCGTGCCGTCCCCTGCCCGGAGCGTAAAGGCGGCGCCGGCCCCGCTGACGGCATAGAGATAATAGCGTCCCGCTGCCTGCAGCGCGTCCGCGCTGAGATCAAGGGTGAGCTCTTCCGTGACCGTGCAGATCTTCCCGCCGATCATGACCGCGCAGGGATCATCAGGGGAGGCTTCAAGCCGCACCGAGGTCTTCGATGCGCGGATGAGCCTCACGCCGGAAAGTCCCTGATGCAGCAGGTCCCGCAGGGTACCGGTGACGGCGGGATCGCCGCCCAGACAAAGCGCGTCATTGCGCAGAAAATTATATTGGTCCGCTTCCGTCGCCTGTCCGGCGGAAACGGAACTGCTTGTTGGATAGTTCATAATTCCTCCTTATATTAGTGGTCAGGGGTCAGGGGTCAGTAGTCGGTGGTTTGTAGTTGGTAGTTGGTAGTTGATAGTTATGGTGCCGCTTTGCGGCGATTTATATTAAGGATAAGGACAATGAATAGCCTGACCGGTAAATCGTTTCATTCCTGCAATGAGCCTGTATTTTCCTTCCTATTACTACAGAAGACGCGGAGCGTCACAATATCCGACCACTGACCACCGGCCACCGACCACTGACCACCGGCCACTGATCACCGACCACCGAACACTGCCGACTACCCCCACACCGCTGTGCCCCAGGTGCTGACGGGGGCGAAAAGTCCGCGGGGGAGCCACATATTCTGCTGCGCGGGACCGATGGGGATGTCCTTCAGGTTCCGGGTCGTCAGGTTGATCTCCAGCGTATGGGCACCCTGATAAATGGTGTCGATCACCGCGTGTTCATCACAGTACAGGCCGGAAATAATGCCGGACTGCGTATACAGCACGATATCCGTCAGCTCCAGCAGGATCTCATTGATCCGTTTCCGGATCTCCTCCGGCGTGTAAGGGTACCAGCCGCCATCGGGGCAGAGCATCTCATCGGTCACCAGAACCGTGAACCAGAGATGACGGACGGTCTTTGGCTCGGTTTCGCGGCTGACGTCCTCATCCGCCGGCCAATAGGTCTCGAAATGGATACGCACCCGCGGCCCGACCGGGTCCGACTGAATGCGGTAACAGACCAATGGCACCGGCCTGTGACGATAATGGGAAAGGATCACATCGCAATTCTCCCCGGGAAACCAGTTTTCGTTCATTTCTGTCGCTCCTTTTTTAGTATTCGGATCAGCCAGCAGGCAGTCGGCAGTCGGCAGCAGGCAGTTATGGTGTCGCTTCGCGACGATTTATATATTTGGACAGGGACGATGAATATTGCGGCCGGTAAAACGCTTCTCTTCTATAATGAGCCTGTATCTTCTTTCCTATTAATATAGAAGACGCGGAGCGTCATAACATCTGACCACCGGCCACTGACCACCGACCACTTCACACTGCCCGCTGCCGACTGCCTGCTGCCCGCTGCCTGCTGCCTCCTGCCAACTTCCTACCTCACCATTCCCCCCTCGATCTGGCCGGGGGCGGCGATGTCATCACCGCAGACATGGATGTCGCAGTTCTGTTCCAGACCCCGGCGGACCAAAGCACCGCGGACAAGGACATGGCGCAGCACTGTCTCCGTGATCCACAGCAGGACCTGCTGACGCTGGCGGAAATTCCGGCAGGCACTGTCCTCCATCCCGCCGCTTTCCGCTTTCGAAGCACTGCCCGGTTCCGCCAGGAAGCTGACCGGGATCCCCGCCCCGGCAGCGATCATCTTCTTGATCGACAGCCCGTCCTCATTGGCGTCGGAGCTTTCCAGATTCGGCTGCACCGCGTTCCACTCCTCATTTTCCCCCACCACAAAGAAGGTTCCCGGGTTCGGTTCCCCCTGGTTCAGCTGCACGGAACGCAGCCGCCGCTCTTCATCATTGAGCTCCGGCGCTTTGACCATGTAAACAAAGCTGCTGCGGTAATGGTTCAGGACCCAGCGGTCGCGGAGCCAGTCACTGTACCGTTTCAGCCAGATCAGGACCGGCGCCAGATCCGGCTCGCCCCACTGTCCGCCGATCGGGCGGTTGACCGTGAAATGCAGCATGCACTCCCCCCGGACAGGCTCGGTGAGCGAAGCGGGCGGCACGTCCTTTTCTTCCCGGATCACCAGCCGGTACGGATCGCCCGCCTCCCGCAGTCGGAAGAGCTGAGGCTGTTCGATGTCGTTTTCCATCGGGATGATCTCCTCGATCAGCCCCGCCGGGATCGCCCGGACATAGCTCATACCGCTGCTGTCGGAAGCGAGCATGATGAAAAGGTTTCCCGTCCGGCACAGCTCATCGCTCCATTCCGTCAGCCGGGCATCCATGCGGTTCAGCGGATTTTCCCAGAACTCATGAAGGAATTCATCCGCCGCCGGAGCGTCGGCATGAATGCGGAAGCCGCGGCCGATGCTGAACTGGGTCGTCAGGTTGACGATGCGGCGGGCAAGCGGATCCTCCCGCCAGGCCTGCAGGCTTTCTTCGATCACAGTGCGGTAATCCGCAAGCGGCCGATCCCGGAACGAGCCGGTCGATTCACCGGGGAAAAAGAAATTCTCATGGGTGATCCCGCTGCTCCTTTCATTGCGGGAAAAACGTCTGCGCAGCCAGGTAATGAATTTATTTGACCGTTTCACAGAGATCCTCCCCCTTATAGCGCACTGCGACCCAGCGGTCCTTCCCGATCTTCAGCCAGACCGTCTCGGCCGTGAGCTCACCGGAAACCGCCGCGCCCTCCCGCAGGCTGTCCACAACGGGATATTCGGTACCCGGGCCGGAGCGGACATAAAGCAGCGGGACCTTCACCCGGCGGCTGCCGGGGACCGCGGTGCTTTCCGCGGGGAACAGTTTCACCGGATCGATCGGGGTCCCGTAACGGCGCACCTCAAAGTGCAGGTGCGGACCGGTGGAATTGCCGCTGTTCCCGCTGCGTCCGACGGGCTGTCCCTCGCGGACAAATTCTCCGAAGCTCACGCTGAAACGGGAAAGGTGGGCGTAAACCGTCTGCAGCCCTTCGCCGTGGTCAAGGATGACGTGGGAGCCGTAGCCGCCCGCAAGGGAAACGACCCGGCTGACTTTCCCGTCCATGGCCGCCAGTACCGGCGTGCCGTAATACAGTGCATAATCGATCCCGGTGTGTCCCGCCGGGTCGGTGATCTTTTCGCCGAAGCGCTGTGTGATGGGGTATTCCCCGTCGAATGGTATCCGCATATTTCCTCCGTATGGTTGTTTACGTTTTTTATTTCACAATGAACGATTTCAGCAGGGCCAGCAGGGACATCGCCGTGCTGCCGCCAGAGGTCACGGAGCTCCAGAAGCGGAACTGGGTGACACCGGTGGAGACGTCCCGCAGCCGGGCTTCATGATCCTCGCAGATCTTTTCAATGGCAGAGAGCCGCTGTTCGCTAAGCTCCCGGATGTGTTCCAGCTCCCGCCGGGTCAGCTTCATCTCCCCGCGGATGGATTCCAGCAGGGCTTTGCAGTCTTTTCCTTCTTCATCAGTCATACGCTGCTCCTGTTTATATAAGTATTATTTTCTATTTATGAGTGTAAGCATTTTCAGCAAAAAGAAAACCGCCAATATTGGCGGTTGACAAATGTTCGATTTTATGGTAGGGGGGCCGGGGGACGCGTTACGCGTGCACGGGTGGAATCTGATCGTCCCGCACGCGGTCCGGCACGCGGAACCGTCTACCGGGGTCACGGCGCCTGATCGAAGGAGCGGTACCTTCCCCTGAAGCAGACCGTCCCGCCCCGGTGACGGTTCCCCGCCGCCGCTCAGCGCGCGGGTATACCGTCCCCGGGGGAAATTGATTTGTTAATTGGCTTGGAACTTGCATCATTTTTATACAGATATGAAAATCGGTCAACCAATGCTGAGGGGTCGCGGGGATCCCGGCTGGCCGGTCAGAGATTGTTTGATTGATTTTACAAAATCATTGTAAAAAATCCGCCAGCCCGCCTGACGGAATATTTCCCGAAAGGGAGTTAGGGGATTATCATGAAAAAAACTGTTGTTTTCTTAACGCTTTTATGCGTGTTATTGGTTTTCCAGGGAGCCTTCGCTGCTACTAATCCTACAGTGAAAGAGTCTCTGGAATATAACGGTGAGGCTCAGGGTCTTTTGGAAAGCACCGGAAAAGTGAAAACAGAGGGATATGATTTCTATTTCTGCGTAGCCGATGAAGAAAATGAGGATAATTGCGATACATTTTCACCCGATTGGATAAAATCCGATCAGGCTATGAGAAACGTTACCGGCATAAAAGTCGGCAAATATTTTGTTTACTATCAGAGCTATAATGCACAGGAACAGCTAAAAGGAAAAGTATCCGGAAATTTTGAGACTGAAATCACTCCGAAAACCGCCGGAATTAAATGGACCGATCCGGAATCCGGCTATGAGTATGACGGTAATGACAAAACTCCGGCAGCTGAAGCAACCGGAATTGTTGAGACTGACACAGTTACCGTAAAAGTAACCGTTACACCGGCAAATGACGTTGAAGCAAAAATTCCGGCTTCTGATGCTCCTCAGGCAGTAAAAGTCGGTAAATACCTTGCCACTGCCGAACTCGACGGCAAGGATAAAGATAACTACGAATTAGATGAAACTGCCACGAAGAAATTCGAAATCACCCAGAAGACCGTCAGCATCACATGGACCGAACCGAACAGTTACATCTATGACGGCACAGATAAAACCCCGCAAGCAGAAGTAACCGGTAAAGTTGAAGGAGATGATGTTACCGCAAAAGTAACCGTTAAACCGGCTAATGATGCTGTTGAAGGAAAAGCCGCAGACCCCGAGGGTGCAGCTCAGGTAACGAAGGATGCCGGTGAATACCAGGCTGAGGCCACACTCGATGGTGCGGATAAAGATAATTACAAATTAGATGAAACTGCCACGAAGGATTTCGAGATCACTCCGAAGCCTGTCAGAGTTGAATGGACCGATGCTGAGCCTCTTGAATATGACGGCAAAGACAAGACACCGACAGCAAAAGTCAATCCGGAAGACCTTGTTCAAGGCGATCCCGTTCCGGAAGTTACCGTTTCCCTTGCGAAACCCGTTGCAGGAGATAGTGAACCTGAAGCAGTTGATAAAGCCATCAACGCCGGAGATTATAACGCTTTTGCCACCATCCAGGATCCGAATTACGCTACTGCCGAAGACAGTGCCATGCATGCCTTCACAATCGCTCCGCGTGTAGCTGAATTTGAAGCAGATCCTGATGAAGAACTCATCTATGACGGAACTGCAAAGGTCCCGACAGTGATCATCACCAATGCAATTGAAGGCGACGAATATGAACTCACTGTTACGACAAGCGAAGAGGCAATAGATGCTGATAATTACGTAGCTACAGTCACAGCTATCGACAATCCGAATTACGCATTGCCGGAAGACCCAACTGTTGGCTTCGGTATCCTTCCTGCAGACATCGATAATTATGAGCTGACAGTACTCGAGAAATTCACAATTCTGAATGCTGATGGCGATATCGTCGCTGCAGGTTACTGGCCGTTTTACAGAGAGATGGTTGTGAACTCCACCAGCCCGCTCAATCCCTACACCTTCAGCATTGATGACATTGAAGTCTCCTATCGCCTGGCTGACGGCACCACGACCGCGGTCAACGTAGTTATCGATCCGGACCACGGCACTGGAGTAACACAGCATGAAGACGGTGAATACCGTGTGTTCCTTATGCCGGCAGCTACCGAGACAAATTTCTTCGGTGAAATCCTGATTGTCTGGCAGATTGGCAGAAATCCGCAGCCGGTCAATGTCTTTGAAGACTTCTTCTACATTGGCCCCCGCCACCATCATGATGCATCCTTCTGCGCCGACCGCTCTCTGTGAAACCCGCAGAACTGGAATACGCCAACCTGAATATGTCCATCCAGATCCCGTCCCTGAACGTGAATGCCGAAATCGCCGGCGTCCCGATGATGGACAAATCCTGGGCAGTTGAATGGCTGGGTGAGAAAGCCGGTCTGCTCTCCGGCAGCCACCTGCCGGGTCAGGGCACCGCTGTCATCGCCGCGCACAACACCCTGAACAACACCGAATTCGGTCCTTTCGCCCTTCTGGCCACACTGGAAGAAAACGACGTGATGTTCATCGACAATGGCGGCCGCAGCATGGATCAATATCGTGTCTATGCCAACAAACTCATGGGCCCGAATGACATGGGTCAGGTCATTGCTCTGGCTGAACAGGTTGAAAATTCTCTGGTTCTGGTCACCTGCGAAAATGAATCCGTCGAAGGCGGATATCAGAACCGCCGTGTTGTCTTCGCAAAACCTTTCTAACTTAGTTTAGTGGTCAGGGGTCAGGGATCAGTGATCGGTAGTCAGTGATCAGGGACCGTTGACCGGAAAAGTAATCAGGCGGCTGCCGCACATAAAAAAAGTGCGGCAGCTTTTTTATATAAATTTATGATAGTTGCCCGCCGGCGTTTATGCTGCTGCGCTGCAGGCGCGATGGCAAATTCGAAATTCCGAATTGGGGTCCAGAGGTGTCGGGGACACGCGTGAGCTTGCTCAGCGCGTGTCCCCGACTGACTTAACCGGGACGCGGGAATCTCTTTCGCTCCCAGCTGACGTTTATTCCGCGTCCCTGCGAAGCACTCCCTCCCGATGGCTTTTCAAAATTATTATTTGCAACAGTACGCGGCGGATAAAGCTTTATCCTCTGATTCGATGGTACTTAGCGAGGACAGGCCCCTTCTCTGCGCTGCGGGGACTGTCCCCGTATGCTCCGGCATCACCACGGATAGCGGCGGAGAGCCTTCTGCCTGGCGGCCCACTTCAGCTCCTTTATATAATCCGTTATCAGCCGGTTGGCCTGGCTGCTCAGCGCTTCACGGTCCTCCGGCCGTTTCCCGAATACCTCCGTCACCGACCGCGCACGCATCCGCATCGCGTACCCCGCCGCGCCCGTGCTCACCATCAGCGCATGCCCGTCCGGCACACTCGTCCCCGCTGCACCGTCCAGCCCCCGCAC
>CACYHU010000114.1 GCA_902774215.1 uncultured Chloroflexota bacterium | reverse complement strand
CAGCTGTGCGATAGCGTTGTTATTTAAACATGCATCCGTTTTTCCGGATTCAAGCGCCAGAATAATATCGGGCATATTGGAAAAGAATGTAAAACCACCTACATCCGGCACTTTAGAGCGGACAAGCTCTTCAAATGGTGCACCTGTCAGCATGGAAACTGTTCTGCCGCTTAATTCTGAAAAATCAGTGAATTCAGGAGAGTTGCCTGCATTTTCAGATTTTTTTTTCAACAGGCTGTGATGCGGAATTATTATCTGTTTTATCATCCAGAACCGCGATCACCAATCCACCGCGATAGACAGGTTCAGAAAAAATTACGCTTTCTGCACGTTCGGGTGTAATGGTGAAATTGCTTGCAGCAAAATCGTACTTTCCGCTGACTACTGCAGGAATTATTGACGCGAAAGACATCGGTTCGATCTGAAGCCGGTAACCATATGCTTCACAGAATCGGGCTGCAATATCTACATCATAACCGACGATCCGGTTATCGACCATCATAACAAACGGCACCTGTGAGAGGTCTGCTGCCATATGAAGCGTTCCATTGGTATCAGGCAGGTTTTCATAATCAGGTACAGATGCAGACTCATCATCACCCTCAAACCAGATTTTGTCAATTTCAGAGATCGTCCCATCTGTCCAGAGCTTTTTAACAAATTCACTGTACTGGTCGGCAAGTGCCTGTCCTTTTTCATTTTTCGGGAAAATCGGGGCATATTCAGAAGGAACCAGATAGCCGTCGAGAATTTTCAGATTTTCTATATCTCTCTTCGCATATTTAAATATGGAATCGTCATAACAAGCTGCGTCTACCTTGTCTGACTGCAGCGCGGTCAGTAAATCGGTAATGGTATCAAAATAAAAAACACTTGAATCCGGCAGTTTATCTTCAATCACTGTCCCGCCGATAGATCCTGTCAGGGTACCTATCCTGCTTCCGTTTACCTTGGAATATTCCGGTTCAGAATTTCCTTCAGGTGTTTCCTGCATATAAATAATATCTTTTGCCGTGTTTCCATTCAGAGATCCAATAGATTTTCCCGAAAGATCCATATGCATTTTTGTTGTTATAATTTCAGCATCAACAGCACAGGTGAAAAGCAATAATAACAATAAAAATATAAGTGATCTCTTCATTTATAATCTCTCCTGCTATGATAAAATATTCCGGTCAGATATAATTCTCTCATAAATTGATATATACTGTCAATCCTACAAAAATAAATAGTGTAAGCACAGTTGAAAAAGATATCGTTGTAGATACATAATCCCGATGGCCTTCGAATTTTCCAAACATCGGAATAGCATAGGATCCCGGCAGACTGAAGGCAAGGATCAGCGAGACCAGCGTTTCTTTACTGTAAGGAATAAAACGGAAAATCACCAGACAGCTCACAGCACAGAAAGCCCACATAGCCGCAAGACGAGTAAAAATCGTAAAAAGTACGGGTTTCCGGACATTTTCCGCAAGAGACAAATCATATCCGAGCGTTATCAGAATCAGCAGTCCGGCCGGATCAGTTAGAAAACTGACTGTCTTCTGATAAATATTATTGAACGCAGAATTACTGATCAGTGTATCCACTCCGCAGAGACCAAGAATGATCCCGGCAACCATGGCGATAAAAGTCGGGGAAAGTGCGGCATTTTTCAGAATTTTTTTGAAATCCGCGTCGTTTCCGTCTGTGACCTGCAGAATGGGAATGACAATAAGGAAAAGGAAAATCGTATGAGCAACGTCAATAATTGCCATATCACTTGTTCCGCGTGTTCCGTACAGCATTGACATCAGCGGGTATCCGATCGTTCCTCCCTCTATTGTTGCAAAAACGAAAGGAAAATATTTAGCCTGTTCCGGAATGAATCGCCTTATCCGGAAGCCAAGTGCAAACTCTGCTATCATCGCCAGGAAAAAGACGATGATGATAGCCATGGAGCCTTTGGAATAGTTCGCGAACATAAATGCATTCAGCAGAATGATCGGCAGAAGGAATTTACTGACAATCGTTTTAAGCGCCGCACAGCCTTTTTCGTCTATTAGATTCATTTTTCGGATCATGATACCGATAGAAAAAGCAATTGCCAGCGGCAGAATCATTTCTATAACTGAGATAATCATAATAATATCTTCTTTTCTCTGGAAATCCAGCCTTGATTAATATAATTCAGAGGAAACTGAAATTTTTGATACGCTTTAATTAGTCCAGACACTCTGTGATACCTCTGCGCCAACACCAGTCTGGACTTTGTATGTTCAATATCTGTTTTCTCTATTTTAATCAAAAGGAGAATTCAAAACACATATTCATTATTCATTTCATTCAAAATATTTGAGAGTATCAAAGAATTTTGTCTCAATAGGTGTACGCTGTAATTGTTGAAAAGGACAGCATTTTGCTGCCAAATTTCAATCCTTGTACATAGATTTTAAATATGCGCCGGATAATACAATCTCACATAATTCTCACACATCAGTATCTAATCTCACACAGGAATCACATCTAATATGCTATACTGAAAAATACTGGAAAGTGTTTAAATTTTTTATGAATTATGGATTTGAACATATTACGGATTTACTAATCCGGGATGTACATCATGAGTAGTAATAAATCCCATATTCTTCATGACATAAGTCTTACCATCCTGATCCTTACAGCATCAACGTGTTTAGGGGGTTTGTTCCGTATGCTGGATTTCCACGAAACCAATGTTGTCGTGGTGTTTATTTTTTCTGTTTTGCTGATCTCCCGGGTAACCAGAGGATATGCCTACGGTATATGTGCTTCTGTTATCTCTCTTCTGTTGTTCAACTGGTTCTTCACAAAGCCGTATTACACATTGAAAGTGAATGATATGACATACTTCATCACCTTCGCGATCATGACATTCACTTCCATAATGACCAGTACGCTGACAACGAAAGAAAAACAGGCTGCAGCTGAGGCACATGAGCGTGAATATGAAAGCAACGCACTCTATCAAATGACTAATCATCTGAGTGATGCTGAAGATGCATCTGCAATCGCGGAGATCACAGTTAGGACTTCCAGTGATGTGCTCAACTGCAATACTGCCTGTATCTGTTTTGACGAAAACGGCACACCGGAAAAATCATTCATACAGCATAAATCTGATGGCACTATAATCAGACGGGAACTGACGAATCCGGAAGAACTGAAAAGAAGAATGGAAATCATAAATGATTCTTCGGAAACAATCGGAAATGAATGCTGCTATCCAATTTACGGTAAAAGCATGATCCTGGCTGTTTTACGTGTACCGCTTGATACCTGCAGCACGATGTCGCCTTCCCAGGCCAGGATGCTGCATTCAATCATAGAGAGTGCTGCATTGGCGTTTGAACGGCTGCGAAGTCTGCAGGCTCAGGCAAAAAGCAGAGAAGAAGCCACACAGGAACGTTACAGGAGCAACCTGCTTCGTGCAATTTCGCATGATATTCGTACGCCTCTTTCGGGAATTCTGGGTACAAGTGAGATGCTGATGGATAAGCTGAAGCAGGAGGATTCCAATTATATTCTTGCCCGGGACATTTATCAGGATGCGGAATGGCTCCATAATTTAGTCGAAAATATCCTCAACCTTACAAAATTAAGAGACGGTAAACTGGTACTTGATAAACAGCCTGAAGCCATAGAAGAAGTCATCGGAGCGGCACTGATGGTTATGGAAAAAAGATTCCCGGACAGGGTATTTGACGTAGATATACCGGATGAAGTCATCGTGGTGCCAATGGACGCAAGGCTTATTACCCAGGTCATTGTAAATCTTTTAGACAATGCCTCAAAACATACACCAGCGGATAAACAGATCCTGATCTCAGTAATTCGAGATGAAGAGAAAGTCAGTATAAGTGTCGCAGACCGCGGTACAGGAATATCCGAAAAGGATCTTCCAAACATATTCCAGATGTTTTATACGACACGCAGCAAGGGCGCTGATACCAGAAACGGGGTCGGATTAGGACTCGCAATTTGTCAATCCATAGCTGAAGCTCATGAAGGCAGTATTCAAGCTCAAAACCGCAGCGGAGGCGGCGCTGTTTTTACATTTACACTGCCTTTGAGAAAGGATAAAAAATGATCAGCCAAAATGAAACAATACTTATTGTTGAAGATGATTCTCAAATACATAATTTCATCGCTTATATATTAAAACAAGAAGGCTTTTCATATTTTATAGCCAAATCAGGACAGATTGCCATGACAACATTGATATCTCAGAAAATAGATTTGATGATCCTTGATATGGGCCTTCCGGATCTTGACGGGATGGAAATTATCAAAAAAGTCCGCAGCTGGTCAGAAATGCCTATAATTGTTGTCTCAGCCCGTGATCAGGATAAAGACAAAGTATCAGCTCTGGATGCAGGAGCAGATGATTATTTGACAAAACCGTTTTCTGCAGCTGAATTGATGGCTCGGATAAGGGTCATGATCAGGCATCTGAATAAAACAGCGAAACCGCCCATTCAACCGATTATTTCGGTTGGGGATCTTTCGATCGATTTTGAAAAAAGGCAGGTTTTTCTCAATGGGGAGGCACTTCATGTTACACCACTGGAATATAACCTTCTCGGACTCTTTTTCAGAAATATCGGTAAAGTACTGACAACTCAGTTTATCCTGAAGGAGATTTATGGTATCGGCTATGGAACAGACACCCAGGCTCTGCGGGCATTAATGGCAGGCCTACGCCGAAAAATAGAACCGGTACCAGCAAAACCAAGATATATCCTGACCGAGATAGGTGTCGGCTACCGGCTTGTAGATGAATAAAGCTTTTTTCAAGTTTATAAAAAGGACGGAATTTCAAATCTCACACTTTTCTCACATCATTCTCACGGTCATCTCACAGCATAAAAGGTTCTCTCACACAAACCTCACAGCTTCTGCGGTAAGATAACATTCCAGATATACCAAAAAGGAAGCTCAAAATGGAAACTGCAAATAATGATCAATACAATATTGAGATGAATAAACTTTGTTCATCTGTAAAGAATTTCATCATCGATGATGATTATGAATCCTGTATTAATCTTATCTGCACAACCATGTCCCGCTATCCTCATTCACCTCAGCCGCATAATCTTCTTGCAATCGTTCTCGAAAAGACCGGGAATCACAACGGCGCAATGAAACATTTTCAGGCCGCTTTGGCACTTGATCCAGACTATCTTCCCGCTAAATACAATCTGAATACATGCGGTACTTTCTTTACCCGCGGGATCTATGCCTTTGATGAAAATGATGTTACCCAGGGAACATTTGAAAAGAAAGTATTCGTCTTTGATGGGAAGAATGTCGGTCATGTCGAGTATAAAAGCAGGATCATATATGATGAATATGGCATCGGCCATGTCGTGGGGAAGTGAAATTTGAAATTTTTTGATTTGAAAAAAAGGGATTACACCATCATTATCGGATGCGGACGGCTTGGGGCAAATCTTGCGAATACGCTTTCCAATGAAGGTATGGATGTATTGATAATGGATGAAAGCAAGGATTCCTTTCATCGTCTTGACTCCAATTACGGTGGTTTAGCTGTTGTCGGCAACGGAATGGAATTCAGCAAACTGAAAGAAGCACAGATTGACCGGGCTTCAGCCGTAATTGCAGTTACAAACGATGACAATAAAAACATTATGGTTGCAGAAATCGCGAGAGAAGTTTTTCATGTAAATAAAGTAATCGTCAGACTGAATGACCCGGAATGCGAAACGGTTTATCAGGAATTAGGGATCGAAACGATTTGTCCTTCAGTACTTTCAATTAAAGAAATCGATAAAATTTTGGACAGTTTTCCGTAAACAGAGGCATATTCTTGAACAGATATAAAAAAATATTGCTGATCGGGGGGCGGAGCAAAGCTGAGATGATGGCGCATTCACTTCTCGAACAGGGTTACCAGGTTACAGCAATTAACGATAATTATGAAGATTGTCTGAAATTGGCAAAAATAAAAAAACTCAATGTTGTTTTTGGCAATGGAACAAGACCGTATATATTGGAAGAAGCCGGAGCAGCATCTTGCGATATTGCTATTGCATTGACCAGCATGGATGAGGTTAATCTGGTCGCATGCCAGCTTTGCAAGAAAAATTTTTCAGTCAGAAAAACCGTCTCACTCGTCGGAGACCCGAATAAAACTGATTTTTTTTATAAAATGGGTATAGACAGCGTCGTTTGCTCTGTCTCGACTGTAACAGGAATCATCCAGCAGCAGGCTTTTATTGATGAGATGGCAAGCATCATCCCCATGGAAAAGGGACGCATCCAGATCATTGAAGTACAGATACATGAGAATTCTCCCGCCGCAGGAAAAAGGCTATGGGAAATTAAACTTCCAAAAGAAGGCGTTGTGGGATGTATTCTCCGCGGAGATACAACACTGATCCCGAAAGGGGATACTCATATCCTGGCCGGGGATATACTTATTGTAATAACCGGTAATGGAAATGAATTAAACATGATACATGCTTTAACCGGTAATTAATTCAGTTGATGGCTGAGACATGCAGAAGAATGCGGAGAGATTTTGCTGACAATATGCCAGTAAAGAAAACAGAACTGCAAAGATTAGATAAAGAAAGATCCGGCTGTCCGGATCTTTCTTATATGTTAATCATGATTTTTCGATATGCAGAATTGACGCCTTATTACGGTCTATGTTTCCTGCTTTACGAAAAAGTGTCTATTTTCCCAGTAATTCATTCATGATCGCGGCATATTCATCCGTATTTGCACCAACGACAGGATTACCGATCACCTCACCCTTTTCATTGAAGAAATAGGTCGTTGGAAATGCCTGGGCTTTAAAGAAATCCAGCATTTCCTGTGTCGGGAGCAGGTTGATAAAATTCAGATCAAGGTCATCGGCGATTTCTTTTGCTTCCTGGATAAGATCATCCTCTGTTGCATCATATACCAGACCGACAATTTGACCGCCATTTGTCTCAAACTCTTTGGCAAGCTTCTTTATTTCCGGCATTTCACTCATACAGGCGCTGCAGGTCGTTTCCCAGATATTCAGCATGGTCACCTTATGACTTCCGAACAGGTCCCGGCTGCTTACGGTATTGTCCTTCAAATCTTTCGTTTCAAATTCAAGTCCTGTACCTTCCGACACAATTTGCGCCAGCGCAAGGGGCCGCATGAATGTAAAATTGGCTGCATAGCTTTCAGCAGCATCATAGAGGGCATCATATTCTTCTTTGTATTCCTGCTGTGATTCATTAAAGAAAGCAGAGCCGTATCCGCGTTTTATCATATAAAAATTGTAATCTTCCGCGCTGCCTGCTTTTATGAATTCAGCAGATGAAAAGAGTTGTTCAACATCATCTTCCGTGAGGTCATTCTTCATAAAGTTCTCTTTAAGAGCGGCTTTCAGGTCTTCCAGTGACCCGTTATTGCCGATTCCCATAACAGCGAAAAGATGATAAGCGTTGTCATTGTATTCACGGACCATTGCTACATAATTTTGAATATCTTCATCGGTCGGATCCTGAATTTTCGAAAAATCAGCGACTCTTTTCACGAATGCATCATATTCTGCCTCCTGATAGGGAAGATAGAAGACATCCATATTGACAATACCGGTGCCGAGGTATAGCTCCTCACCGCCTCCGGCACGGATACCGCCTTTTGCGTTCAGAAAAGCTTCCGGAACTTTGAATTCCTGAATACCTGCTAACGGAGCAGTCCAGACAGTTTTTCCTTCTGTATTCAGCTGCTTGAAGGCATAACTTCCGTACATTTCATCAGCATGCGCACCGTAATAACTCAGTACCGATTCGGGATCGGCCGGATCAAAGGAATCCGAGACGGCTCCCGCTTCGGGTTCAGCTTCGGCTTTATTATCCGCCGGAACTTCTGCCGGGATTTCAGTCGGAGTCACTGTCGGGACAGCAGTGGGAGCCGCTGTCGGCGTCGGCTGTGTCTTCGAACTGCAGGCACAAAGGCTCATTGCAATCACAAAAATAACAAGAACGTATAGTTTTTTCATGTTAATTATTCTCCAAAATGCTCCTGGTCAAAAGGACGGGAAAGTTATATTTTCTTATTTTTCCAAATATTCAGCCATACGCTGCTGATAGGCGGAGATTTTTGCGCCCATGAGCGGATCACCCATGATTTCACCTTTTTCATTCAGGAAATATGTAGTCGGATAGGACATGGCGTCAAAAGTCTTCCGCAGATAATCATTCGGCAGCAGTGTCAGAAAATCGATATTCAATTCCGATACGATCTCTTTGGCTTCCGTGATCAGATCATCTTCGTAAGCATCGAAGACAAGTCCAACGATCTGACCTCCTTTTTCCCCGAATTCCTCATTCAACCGCATGAGTTCAGGCATCTCACTAATACAGGCGGTGCACGTAGTCGCCCAGATATTCAGCATCGTTACCTTATGCCCCGAGAAAATATCTTCGCTTTTCACCGGATTATCATGGATATCAACGGTTTCAAATGACAGACCGGTTCCTTCTTTGACAAGATCCTGCAATCCGATCGGACGTGAGAAAGTGAAGTTCTGAACGATCTGATCTCTCGAATTAAACAATGTTTCATATTCGGTTTTGTATGCTTCTCCGTCAGCAGCAGCATGAGCGAGGTCCTGTTCATCCATGGGATTTTGTACAAAGAAGAAGTTATAATCTTCGGCAGATCCTATCTTTGTGAAGGTTCTTTCTTCCGGCTGAGCATCCAGCTCTTCTTCTGTTATATAGCCGCCTTCCAGATAGTCTTTCCTTTCCGCTGCTATAATATCTTCCGATCCACGGTTATTTCCGATACCCATAATTGAGAAAAGCGGGTAGCGGTGTCCGTTTAATTCACTTACTGTTTCCATATACCGTTTGCTGAGGCCGAATGTTTCATCGATATCTTCGGTATCATCAATATAATCAGCCAATTTTTTTGTCAGATCATAATATTCAGATTCAGTCATAGAATAATAAACAACATCCATAGAGACAATTCCGGTCCCGGCAATTTTTTCGTTACCGTCAAAAGCCCGGATGCCGCCTTTAGCATTTTTGATGAAATCAGGTACCTGAAATTCCAATCCGGCAAGAGGAACCTTCCATACAGATTTACCGGCAGTATCAAGCACAATAAAAGCTTCGCTTGCATCCATCTGCTCACCGACTTTTCCAAGCTCGGTCAGCACTTTGGTCACTTCTTCGTAAGCGGTCAGTTTTTCTTCACCGGCATTTTCCTGTGCTGCCTCTGTGGGCGTGGCATCCGTATATTCTGTGGGAACCGCAGTCGGCTCAGCGGTAGGAGCTGCCTTTTGATTTGTTCCACAGGCACATAACAGCAATATAATAATTGTAATAAGCAAAATTGATCTTTTCATTATTTTATTTTCCTTCGTCAGGCTAAAATTGACATTAATTATACCATCTGCACACCGTTTTCGAAAAAAAAGGGCTTTTGTGATTATATTATTATGAATGTCCCGAAAATGAATTTACCGGCACGCAAAATGACAATGATGAGCAATGACATCCCGATAATCCTTTCGTTTGTCTGTATTCCACAGATCATGATAAAATTCCAGAAAATTGGCTCCGTTTCTCTGCAGATTATCCGGATCAATGGAATCAGCGGTCAGAGAAAAGGGCGTCAGCGGAAGTATCGAACCGGATACGGATATCACGCCAAAGGTTTTTTCAGGAAGGAACATATGGAACGGAAATTGAAATCCCTTTTGTTGTTTGTGCAGCTATGCGCTCTGTTTGTATTATTGATCCCGGCCGCGGCTGAAAACGGAGAGATTCTGGACGGACGCTGGCTGTGCTCGGATGTTCGGGGATTTGTGACGGAAGACACTCGAGCGGAATTAAAAGATGATTTTGCCCTGTTCGTCAATAAACCCTGGATCCTGAAGGCTGAAATTCCCTCGATATCTCCTTCAGTAACCCCTCTCGTTGAAAATGTGCTGCTCGTTCAGGAGCGGCAAATCGGCCTGATGAAGGATGATTCGCTAACCGGGCATGATGCGGATCTGGTGCACAAATTTTATAAACTGATGACAGACTGGGACTACCGCAACGCACTTGGAGTACAACCCGTGATGCCATACATAGAAGCAATAAAATCCATAGACAGCATCGAAGCGCTTACCGAATTCCAGACCGTCAATGTAGATGCCGATCCTACCGATCCCGACATCTACGTTGCAGAGATCGATCACCAGCTGCTGATGCTGGGAATGGCTTCGGAATATGAAAAGCGCACAGAGATCGGTGACGAGTTATATCAGGAAACACATCAGGTCGCCATGTATATGCTGCAGGCGGTGGGTTACAGTGAGGAAGAAGCTGATGCGGTCTACAACAATGCCATTGCCTATGAGACGAAACTTGCGTCTCATATTCCTGCTCCTTTGACCCGTTCCGATCCGCGCTACTATGAAAGTAAGATAAACTATTTTACCCCTGAAGAGCTGAAAGCGCTGGCCGGAAATTTCCCAATCATGGAAATGCTTGCATCTCTCGGTATGTCAGGCGCGAAACGCTACCTTGTTGTTCAGCCTGATTATGTCGCCGGGTTACAGGATGTTTTTACAGAAGAAAATGTACCTCTCATCAGAGACTGGTACATCGTAAACACCCTGAATAATATAACATTTCTTCTGGATAAGGAAACGAACAAAGCCACCTCCGAAATATTTAATAGCCTGTCCGGTCTCGGCAGCCTTGAGATCCCCGAGGATCTTACAGTCCTTTCAAATCTGGCAGAACTGCTGCCTGTTCCGTTGGACAATCTCTACATCCAAAAATACTGCACGGAACAGATGCGGCAGGACGTTCTTAGAATAGTCGATGAAATCATTCCCTACTACCGCTCCATGCTGGAATCTGTTGACTGGCTCAGTGAATCGACCCGCAAGGAAGCGATCGAAAAGCTGGACGCCATTGATGTGAAAGCAGTCTATCCTGACGAAACGGCTGACTGGTCCGGACTTGATTACGCGGGGCCGGAAGAAGGCGGCAATTTGTTGGATGCCTATTCTGCTATCACAAATTTCCGCATTTCACTTAAGGCTGCGAGGATCGATACACCCGTTGATAAAAAAGCCTGGGATCAGTCAATGAATCCCGCCTCCACAGTCGGCGCCATGTATTCTCCTGACAACAACTCCATAAATATTTTTGCAGGAATCCTGAACGGCGAATTCTACAATGAAGGGATGACATATGAACAGATGCTTGGCGGCATCGGTTTCACCATTGGGCATGAGATCTCCCATGCTTTTGATACGCTGGGTTCGCAGTACGACAAGGACGGGGCAGTTTCCAATTGGTGGATTGATGAGGATTCCGCGGCTTATCGCTCACGTGTGGATAAACTCGCTGCATGGTACGACGGCTTTATTCCCTTTGAAGGAGCGCAATATTACGGAGAAGAGGTACAGACCGAAGCCTGTGCCGATATGGCTTCCATGAAGTGCCTGCTCGCCATCGCCGCAGAGAAGGAAGACTTCGATTACGACACCTTTTTCCGACAGTTTGCCGCAAACTGGCGCGATCAGTCCACACTTGATTCTCTGAGAATGAAAATACTGATCGATCATCATCCGATGCATTATATGCGAATCAACGCCACCCTTGCTCAGTACGATGAATTTCTGAACTTCTACGGAATCACGGAAGGCGACGGCATGTATATTGCTCCCGAAGACCGCGTGGCTATCTGGTAAACAGGTTATCTGATCTCTCTGATACAGACTAAGAATCACGAACGATTAACAGCCGAAATCCCTCCGGATTCCGGCTTTTTTCGTATTACTATATCCTATATCCTATATCCTATCCCCTGTATCCTCATTCGGATAATGGAGCAGGACCCCGACCTGATTTTTCAGATAATCCTGGTAATCCAGCCGCTGGTAATATTCCAC
>CACYHU010000113.1 GCA_902774215.1 uncultured Chloroflexota bacterium | reverse complement strand
CACGACCGAATATTTTATAAATTACGCCAAATCTCTCGAAAATGAGGGCGTTGACCGTATCGCTATCAAGGATATGGCCGGTTTGCTCCATCCGGAAGTAGCGGAAGTTCTCTTCCCTGCTTTAAAGAAAGAATTGAATGTCCCGGTTGTGCTGCATACACATTCTACTACCGGCGTTTCAATCGTGAATCTTGCCCTGGCGATGAAATATGGCATCGATGCCATGGATACAAGCATATCACCCTTTGCGGGTGGTCCCTCCCACTCACCGATCGAAGTAATGGCAATCGTCGCGGAGGAAATGGGATTTGATCACGGACTGGACAAACAGGCTATCGAAAAAGCCCAGGATAAATCATTCGGTAAATTCCGCCGGAAGCCGGTTCATTTCAGCGATGTGCCGCGTGCAAAGGTCGCGAAGATGGTTGCTGCCATTGAAAAGAATGATCTGAAGACAGCTATCGACACCAGCCGTGAGATCATGTCCGATCTGGATTACCCGGGTTACGATGACCGCATTTTTGAAAGCCAGATTCCGGGCGGCATGCTCTCCAATCTGCAGAAACAGCTTGCCGGAATGGGTGTCCCGGCGGAAAAACTCGATGATGTTATGGCGGAAATTCCTTCCGTACGTGCTGATGTCGGTTATGTACCGCTTGTTACACCTACCAGCCAAATCGTCGGCACTCAGGCAGCTTTCAATGTCATGACAGGGTCCCGTTATGCATTCGTATCCAATGAATTCAAGATGATCCTTCTCGGTGAATTCGGGAAAACCCCGGCCCCGGTCAATCAGGATGTACTGCACTCAGTCTGCGGTGAGGATGCCGAAGTAAAGAAATATCGTCCCGCATCCTATCTGATGCCGGGTATGGAAGATCCGGATGAAGCTCCGTTCATTAAATCCCACAAGGATCTGCTTCTCCACAAAGTATTTGGAGCTGCAGCAGACGAATTTCTTCAGATGAAGAATAAATAATTCAATTTCAAGGCTCCGGGGTCGCCCGGAGCCTTTTATAATCACTAATTTCCAATATTTTCCAAAACATTTGATAAAATAGAAAAGTTGGCGTTGTACCCTTCGCCAGCAAAATGTGAATATCACAAATTTTGAAAGGGCTTGATAAATGAAAATTTTATTGTTAAAAGATGTCTATCATCTTGGCCATGCAGGCGATGTGAAGAAAGTTGCTGACGGTTACGGACGCAATTATCTGATCCCGCAGGGATTTGCAGTAATGGCAACAGCGGGCGCCTTGAAACAGGCCGAATCCATTCGTGCGAAAGCCGAAGTAATCCGCAAACAGCAGAACACTGAAATGAGTGCTGTTTCTGATCGTATCAACGGTACCTGGATCACTTTCGCAAGCAAAGCCGGAGAAACGGGCAAACTCTACGGCTCCATCACTTCTCAGATGGTTGCGGAAAAAATCAGTGAAAAAGCTGGTGTTGAAGTTGACAAACGCCAAATCGACATTCAGCCGATCCGGACTCTGGGCGAACACAAAGCTCATATCCGTCTGACTATTGATATTGTTCCGATCGTCAACATTCTGGTTCACCGCGAAGGCGAAACACCGAATATTGCCGGAAACACTGAAGCGGAACAGACTGAAGAAGCAGCCGCTGAAACCGCAGCAGAAACCGCTGAATAATACAACAGGATACCAATCTTTTAGGCAAAGAAAGGGTCTTCTTTCACAGAAGACCTTTTTTTATTTCATATTTCAATATTTATCCCGTATAATAATTATATGTCGATTGAAGCTGGCAATATCTTACGTGAAACACGGGAACAAAAAGGCATCACAATCAAAGATGCATCGGACTCTCTGCATATCCGCATACCATATCTGCAGGCCCTTGAAAGCGGAAGAGCCGAAATAATCCCATCCTCTGTTCAGGCACGTGGTTTTCTGCGTATCTATGCAGAATATCTGAACCTCAGTGCAGCAGATGTTATCCAGGAGTGGGATAATCCCGGAAGCACGCCGCTTTCAGCTGCTAAAGAGGAAGCTCCCGAACAAAAACCTGTACCGGATAATGCAGCTCCTGTAATTCCACCGGTACCGCAGCAGCCTGCTCCCGTTATAAACAACGTGCCGGGCTCCGGATTTATACAATCTGCCGTACCGCAGCCAAATCCGCAATATAATCAGAACAATTTCCCTGCCAATTCATTTTATCCGAATGCGCAGCCTCAGGTGAATCCATCGATGGACTTTGCCGCACCGGTCCCGAATGCCGAGGCAATCGGATCAAATGATCTCACTGAAGAACAGAATAAAGAGAAAGACCAGAAAAAAACAGTAAAAAAGGGGTTGTTTCAGAAAAAAAACAAGGAAGAACCAAAGGTACCGGAACAGAAGGAAAGCGCCCAGGATCTTTTCAACAGTATCGGAAATGAGTTGTCATTCCGCAGAAAATTTCTGGCGCTTTCACTGGAGGATTGCGAATCTCAAACCCTTATCAGATCCATTTACCTTGAATCAATGGAAGAAGGAAACTTTGAGCAGCTGCCATCTCTTATTCAGGCAAGGGGGATGCTGAATAATTACGCATCGTTTCTTGATCTGGATGTTGATGCCATTATGCTGAAATTCGCTACGGCACTGCAGCTTCTTTCGGATAAGAAAAACAAGCGGGATGAAGACAAAAAACACAAACCTGCGAAAAAAGCCGGCCGATTGAAAAAGTTTTTTACACCGGATCTTTTTGTAGGCATCTTTGTAATTGTCGGCATCGCCGGAATTATTATTTACAGTGCCATCACAATTACTGCCTATCGGAGAAGCATCTCAGAACCTACTCCGGACCTTGGGATAAGCCTGCTCGAACAATACCTTGATACAACCAGAACACCTGAATTTTTGCCGACATCTTCACCCACCCCGATTCCTGTCGGACAAATATCAAATTTGTCTGCTGAAATAAACGAAACCGAAACTACAGATACCGAGGAATTCATATCTTCACAACCTGTCCAGTTATTCATAAACGCAAATCAGCGCGCGTTAATGAGGGTCGTTTCCGATGGAAAAGAAGTCTTTTCCGGACGGACCCTGCCAAATAATACATACCCGTTTGATGCTGAAAATGAGATCGTCCTTTCTATCAGCAATGCAGACGCGATTTCTGTCGTATATAATCAGCAGAACATGGGGCGGCTGGGAAAGCTGGGTGAAGTGATGGACATTATTTTTACATCATCAATGGCAGCCACGCCGACCCCGCAATTCAGCCCGACTCCAACCAATACTTACGAGCCGACCTATACGCCACAGCCTGAAACTCCGCTGCCTACTAACACGCCAACCCCTTACATACCATGATCAGGAGATTTTTATGAAGCCGAATACCTTTCATCTTGTTTCTCTTGGATGCGCGAAAAATACTGTTGATTCAACCACCATGGGGAATCTGCTTGCCCGGCAGGGATACAGCTTTGAAGAAGATCCGCGAAAAGCGGAGGTGATCATCGTCAATACCTGCGGATTTATCAAACCGGCAAGAGAAGAAGCAATTGAAACGATCAATGATCTGGCAAAACATAAATCAAAAAAACAGCTTCTGGTTGCGGCAGGCTGCATGGCGGAAAAATTTTCTGATGAGCTGAAATCCCATTGCAAAAAGATCGATGCGCTGCTCGGGACCAGGAGTATAAATCAAATAGGGCAGATAATTGATGACCTGAAAAGCGGAACATCCCGACTGTCTGTATCTAACCGATTTGACATGGACCGGCTCAGCCAATTTGCCTTGCAGGGAAATTCCGCATACCTCAAAATAGCCGATGGCTGCTCACGCCGCTGCGCTTTTTGCGCAATACCCGGGATCAAAGGAGACTGGCACAGCCGTCCTGTTGAAGAGATACTGCGGGACGCATCTGTTTTGGATGAGCAGGGTGTACAGGAATTGATCCTTATTGCGCAGGATACCACAGCGTACGGTATAGATCGCGGTGAAAAGGACGCGTTACCGGGTTTGCTGGAAAAGATAGAAAAAGCAGCGCCGAATATTCCGTGGATTCGTATTCTGTATGCATTTCCCGGCTTTGTATCCGAGCACTTGATCGATCTGATGGCTTCAGACAATCACATCCTGCCGTATCTCGATATTCCTCTCCAGCATGCATCTCCCGCTGTCCTGAAACGGATGCTTCGTCCTGATAATATGGACTCTGTACGTAAAACACTGGAATACATGCGGCAAAGAATGCCTGAAATGGCGATCCGCTCCACTTTTATTACCGGTTTTCCCGGAGAAACTGAAGAGGATTTCACCACCTTGTACCAGTTTGTTGAATCTATGGAATTTGACAGGGTGGGCGTATTCCCGTATTATTCCGAAAAGGGCACGCCATCAGCAGCTTATGAAGACGATGTTCCGGAAGAAGTAAAAACGGAACGACAGGAGCAAATATATCTGCTCCAGCAGGAGATTTCCCATGATGTCAATATGCGGTTTGTCGGCAAAACCATGGATGTATTGATTGAAGGAATTCAGGACGACGGAATGCTGATCGGACGAACTTACCGTGATGCTCCTGAAATTGACGGTTTGGTTTTTGTGAGCGGAGATGCCCCGATTGGCGGAATTGTCCCGGTAAGAATTAATGGTGTCGTGGGTGATTACGATCTATTGGGCAGTGTTCTCTGATCATCGCATTTTACAGATAATCAAGTATTACCCGCCAGGCTTCTGTCAATGAGACCAGCGTCCAGTTCCGGCAATTTGCAGGGCTGGTTGAGGGCAGGCTTATCCATTTTACAGAATACTTCCCCTCAAAATATTTTTTATAAGCTGTGGAAGCCTTTTGTCCATTCGTAAAAACTGCATTAATTTCAGCCTTATCAAAAATCCTGTCAAGGTCATTGGGAAGTGCATTCCTTATCGATGAATCATCCGCGCCTTTGATATCACAGGCAGAAAAAACATCCCATAAGGCAATATGTTTCTGTAACAGAAATGCCGTTTTTTCGCTGACTGTATCCAAATTACTTCCAGCAAAAAGGGCGGAAAGTATCCGCCAGAAACGGTTCTGCGGATGGCCGTAATAGAATTGCTGCTCCCGTGATTTCGGAGAAGGCATTGTTCCAAGGATAAGTATCCTTGAATCTTCATCAAAAACCATGATTTATTCTCAAAAATTCGGATAATCGGGTATATTTGTGTCCCGTTTGATCAAAAAACCCAGTATGCGGACATATTCACTTACCGTGTTCTTCCAGCCGTCTGCGGTCAGCCACCATAAATATTTATTATATCCTGAGTCGGGAGAAGGATGGATCAGTATTTTAAATGGCGTATTTTTGAACGAATCCTCAAATATCATTTTTACCCGCCGGGTATGCCAGGCATCCGTCACGACCATGACACTGGTATAACCAAGGTCATACATTCTTTTTTTGATCCCGGAGGCTTCCTGGCCGGTGTTCTTTGCAGTTACTTCGGAAATATATATTGCCCCAGCCGGTACATCAAGTTTTTCAAGCATTTCCTGCTGCAGCATCGTGTACGGAAGGTCATAATCCCCAAAGGTCTGACTGGTTTTCGATAAAATAATATTATATGAAATACCGTTTTTATAAAGATTAGCAGCTTCCCGTATACGACTTTCATCATTACCGCTCAGTACGGCGATGACGTCAACAGGCTTCGTAGGATCAGAATAAATCAAGTACCTGCCCGCTGCAATAAAAACAGCACAGAGACATAAAACTGTCAAAATAACAGCAGACAGGATCTTCTTATTTCTTCCTGATTTCAGAGTAACGCCTTTCTCATCCGTTCAAGAGCTTCTGAAAGTGTCGCCCGGTTTGTTCCCAGATTCAGCCTTACAAACTTTTCATAACCCTTACCGAATGCAGCCCCGTCATTCAGCTGAACATGTGCTTTTTCCGCAAAGAATGCAGCCGGACTGCCTTCGATCGGGAGCGCACTGCAATCCATCCACATCAGGAATGTTGCCTCAATTTTATTCAGTCTGATTGCAGGAATATGCTCTTTGATATACGCAGCCGCGAAATTGCGATTCTCCTCGAGATAATCCAGTAACTGTTCAAGCCAGTCATCACAGTCGCGGTAAGCAGCCAGACCGGCTTCCTGTGAAAGGACGGTAACAAAGCTGCCCAACCCCTGAAGAGCTTTTTTGAATTTCTCTTTCATTTCCGGATTCTGAACAATAGCAACAGAGCAGGCAAGTCCCGGTATATTGAAAGTCTTACTGGGCGCCATGAACGTAATGGTATTTTCGGCAAAATCTTTATTTATTGAGGCTATCGGTGTGTGTACAGCCCCCTTATAAAGTATTTCACAATGGATCTCGTCTGAGCAGATCTTTATGCCATGTTTAAGACATATATCACCCATCCTTGTCAGTTCTTCCTTCGAAAAGGCTCTCCCGACAGGATTATGCGGATTGCAGAGAATGAATAATGATGTGTTCTCTTTGATCTGTGCTTCAAATCTGTCGAAATCGATCTTCCACATTTGATCTTTATCCTGATAATAAAGATCATTGGCAATACCTTCGATATTGAAATTATGCGGACCTTCAATAAAGGGAGGATATGCCGGTGTCTGATAAATCACAGAATTATCCGAACCACAAAAGGCACGGATCGCGAAATTGAAACCGGAAACGATCCCCGGGACCATGATTATATCATCAGGTGCGACTTTCCATCCGTAACGCTTCTCAAGACGTTCACAAAAAATGTTTTTGAATTCCGGGCTTTCCATCGTATAACCAAAGACAGGATGTTCAAGCCTTTTTTGTATCGCTTCTACAATTTTCGGGCATACAGCAAAATCCATATCGGCAACCCAAAGGGGAAGTCTGTCTGCAGGATAAATATCCCATTTTACACAGTTTGTATTACGGCGGTTCGGAACTACATCAAAATTATATTTCATAGCATACCTTTTTTTATTTTCCCGAAAAAGCAAAATATGTTGGAACGCTATACGCATATTTCACTTTTGGATCCGGTTCAAAATCCTTTATTCCTGTATCGAGAAGCATCTGACTGATTTCAGTATGGATAAAAGCTGGATCAATTTCCGCATCTCTGTATTTTCCAAATTCTATTTCAGAAAACCCTGCTTTTTCAAATATCCGCGGTAATTTGTTACCAATATTTATATCCGCACCTGAATCAGCTAATTCTTTCTGCTGCCTGAGTGCTAACGCATACAATTGCCGCGGTGATGCCGTCATTTCCTTATAGCAGGGCTCAGCCATAGCTGCGCAAATGCCGCCGGGCTTTATGACCCGCTTCATCTCAGAAAGAATCTCTGCCGGATCCGGCACCCACAACAGCAGATAATGGCAAAAGACCAGATCAAAACAGCTGTCAGCAAGTGGCAGATAGCTGCCGTCTGCCTGAATCAGATCCGCACAGTTGTTGTTATCAGCAAATAACAGAGACTGATAATCAATATCAACTCCTGTTATTATGTTGATCTTATCGGCATATTCTAATTTTATATCAGATATTACAGCTCCGGTGGCGCACCCGACTTCGAGGATGTTCAAATCCTGACGCTTTTGAAGCTTCGCAAATAAATATTCACGAAACGGCCTGGTCCATTCCGCCTGCTGTTTATATCGTATATGCAATTTTTCAGCCGATAATTTAATCATTCCCGACCGTACGTCAGCGTCCGCCGCCGGCACAGGCACATGCGCAGCTGTCACAGGCACATGCGCAGGCACAGCTGCTGCCGCCCGACCTTCCCCCGCCGCCATGCCGGTGACTGCTTGACGAGGAGGAATAAACCGGATCCGGATTAGTTCTGTTTTTAACCGCGGATTGGAATGTTCTGGTATTTCCCACTATTGAATTTGCAAGCCTTCTGGCACCATCTGTTATCGAACGTGCGAACATAGCACCGGGAAGTATCGGCATCGGGGTCGGTGTGGAGTGAGAAGATCCCGAGCGTTTTTCATCTGAAGAACTATCCGAATAAACAGGGCCGGAATAAGATGGAGAGGGATGATATACCGGACGGTGATATCCGGGATCGACCCTCCACCACCATGCCGGCGGATAGAACTCGGAGCCTGTAAATGTATTTGTAACCTTTTTCTCCGGATCCTCATCAAGCATAGCCCATCCAAAATTATCACCAAGAAGTTTGCTCTTTAATTCAGGTGTATCAGCCGCTTCCACCTGGCTCCACGCTTTGTCACAAATGCTCTTGTAATATGCTTTTGTTTCCTCGCGGGAGAATCCCTCAACCTTCTGATAAACACTCAGGATAAGCCGATGCATGGCTTCACGCATTTTTGCTTTTTTCGCGTCACTATTCGTTTCCTTTAGTGCTTCGATAAAGTTCTTTTCATATTCATAAAGACCTTCCGGCAGGGGATCAGCAATCTCAACTTCATACGGATCCGTTGATTTTACCTGAATCACATCTTTCTTAGCGAGGCCATAAAGGATCATGCTTATCACACGTTCAAGATCGGTTTCCAGCAAAATTGCAGCCTCAACGGCTGTCAATCCGCGTTTGATGCCTTCCCCGTCTGTTTTGACTTGAGGCGGGAAGTATTTTCCGGCTTTTAATTTATTTTCTTTATTTCTTTGGATCATCGAACGTATAGCCAGGAAAAAAAATAATGCCGGCATCCCGATGCATGACACGACACCGATGATCGGGTAAAGGATATCATCCCAATTAAACACATTTGATGAAGAACTCGAAGAACCGCCGCCTGATGCGGCAATATTGTTTGTGGAAATCAGGCAGCTTTTGGCAAATTTCCCGCCAAAGGTATATTCAGTATGCATATCGGCTTTTTCGGAATACCATTCATAGACCACACAGCCATCTTCATCCAGCCAGGTTTCCGGTTTGTCCTCACCGACCCAATTTTCAGGCAGAAAATAAAAAGCCAACCCATCATCCGCACCGGGAGGAAAAACAATTATGAAAGAATAATCTGTTTTTCCCTTTGTAAATTTCGGACTGAAGTAATTCGGAGAGAATTCAAAACCTGCGAATTCAACCGCCTCGCCATCGATTGTTTCCGAAGTTGCGTCAAAAAGATTCTTCCTGAGATTTGGGATCCAGACATCTACAACAGCACTTTCACCGGAAGCCAAGGAAGCATTTCTCATCTCAAGAGAAATGCCATACTTCAGGCCGGTCTGCTCGTAATCTGCTCTGGTCACTTTTATTTCACTGCTCTCACTGCCGTTGAGCGTAACTTTAACATCACTGAGTGTGAGATTATTGTTTGGCAGTCCGATGTCAATAAAATCTAATTTCTGCCCAAGATTTTTGATCTCATATTCAATAAAAATTGTCATCGTCCCGTCTGATTCAACTTCAACCGTTGTCTGAGCTTTAGGAATCTCAAACGAATAATCCGCGCTTACAGTCCCGGAAAAAGCGATCAAAATTAGACTGATGATCAGAAAAAATTCAACAAGATTTTTTTTCATGTATAAAGACCCTTTTATGAACAACTAAAACCGCATTTCAGAAAGACGGCAGTGGTTCCCTACCATTTCGGTTCTTCCGAGATCTGATAGACAACACCGCAATACGGACAGGTCACTGTAGGAGCACCGGCAACAAGTGTTATATCGTCTTTATTTAGCGGACCGCCGCATTTCTCGCACACCAGTTTATTAACTTTTGTTTCACCGCCCAGGTCGATATTATAAGTAACATTTGCCGATGCCTTTTCAGCTTTAGATTTTCGTGTAACAATAATCATGATCACCGAGCCGATTCCAATCATTAAAATGCCGATAAACAGATTGGAGGGTACAAAAGGATCACCAAAAGCGGCCCAAATAAACAAAACTCCAAATATATACGCAATCGCTGATAAAATGATACCTACAATTTTCATTGTCTTTTCCGCCTTTCATTTTTTGATCATAAGCTGTTTCACTGACTGTTTATTCAACAAAGGGAATAACGATGGTTCTCCGAATCAGTTTGAGGAGAGCTTCCCGCTATGCGTGTGAACCGTCCTGCAAATTCAAACAATCAGTGGATACCCGTGATCAGACTATTTCCTTTCCATACTGACAATCCGGCCGCGGTTATTTACTTCAATCGTGTATTCCGTACCGACCGTATAATCACGATATTCATTCAGGGAAGAGGGATTAAGCGTATAAGTCTTACCGTTCTCATCCCGAAGCTGTACGGTATATGAAACAGATTGATTCCCTGTCCTATATCTTGAATCCACATACGGAGATTCCGGATTCGGACCGCTTCCGCTTGCTTTTGCAGTATCGATAACACCTGTTTTGCTGATCGTGTACTCACAATATGAATCATATACATCATAAACACAATCCTGAACAAACTGTTCATAGCCATTTCCCATATCAATGGCATAAGGAGTACCGCAGACTTCAACAGAGTTTGCCACCTCGTTCTGAGATGTATAACGTTTTCGGTTCTCACAGCGCAGATTTCTTGCGTCTGACGGGACATTATCACGCCATCCTGATTCTCGTGAATCGACCGGACCAATCACCTGTACAACAGTCTGCCAGGTTTGAGAGGAAACTACCGCATCCAGCACGGCATTAGAATCCATCCCCTGGTTACCGGTGAAAAAGCTGTTATTCGATATACCGCCTGATCCGCATCCATTCAAAAGGAACATACCGATAACGCCTAAAATAACGATAAGAATAATAAAGAACACACATCCGCGGCCGCCACAGCCCTTATTCGCTGAACCCGCATTTGCCTGACCGGCGGGAGGTATTTCTTCTTTCTGCTGTGAAGTGTTCAGCGGCGTACCGCAGGATCTGCATTTCAAAGCGTCGGCAGTATTTTCCGCACCGCATGCCGGGCAGATGACAGTTTCTTTTTTCTGCTGCTCATCCAGATGGGCACTGTGCTGTGTCCCATGTTCTCTTTCTTTTCCTTCCGAAAGATCCGCACCGCAGCGGGTGCAAACCTTTGTCCCTGCTGGATTTCTGTTGCCGCAATAAGCACAATAAACATCCGGTCCCTGTTTGGCTTTTTCTATGACCTTTTCATCTTTGATCATCCCGGCATTTGTCTGCTGTTCAAATTTCACATCCTCGCTCATAGCCGCGCCGCAGCTTTTACAAACCCGGCTCGAACCCGGATTTTTAGCGCCGCAATTGGGACAGGTCCATATCATTTCACGGTAGCCAACAACTTTCTGTGCCATTCTGCTATTCTCCTTTCGCCTGATCAGTTATAAAAATAATTATATAATAAAAATAAATATGTGGTAAATTTTACCTTCATATGTTCACTGAGACACGCATAATGTTATAATTAGAAGTGAAAGAAAAAATAAGGAAGCAATAAAATTATGAATTCCAATCCGAACAACCAGCAATTTCCGGGACAGAGAAATTACAATAACAACGGTCAAAATAATCCTTATACCCAAAATCCTTCATTTTATCCACCTAACAACACGAGCTATGGCGGAAATTTTCCGCAGGGGAATTATGCTGAAAGACAGCCCGGCAATAAACCGAATTACGCTGTACCTCATCCTCAGTATCCTCAGCAGCAGCCATATCCTGAAATAAATAATAATAACAACCAAAAGAACGATCCGGACAAAAAGCCGAAAAAGAACAAAAAGGGGTCCTCTCTCCCCTTTTCTGAAATAATGTCACGCATTTTCGTCGGAGCACTGGTATTTTTTGTCGTTATTTATATGGGATGGCTGTTTGCTCCGAAAATCCGTAATTCAATGACCTTCTGGCCGACAAATACACCAACCCCGGTCACACCCTCGCCGACTATCCCCGCTACCCCAACGGTAACTCCGCTGGCAACAAATACACCGACAGCCTCACCGACACCCACGCCGGGACCGATTTCAACCTATTGGATAGCCAACGGCAATGAACTGGATCCACCCGTCCCGAACGCACCTGAAGGGGTTGTAATACTCAGTGCCAAAAACAGCGCGGAAATTGATCCTCCTTTTGACAGTATATACTGGACAAGTTCAAGCCAGATCGTTCAGGACCTTGGAAGATTAAATTCCCTTTATGATACAGAATGGTTTGCCACCGTCAACAGCGGTCATCTCCGCTATTACATGGATCAGCCGCTGAAAGAGGGACTATACGAAATCTATGTGATGGATACTTTTTACAGCTCCGGCGGCAATCTGGATTTTCTGGTCCAGATTGGCGGACAGACCCTGTCCCCTCTGACGAGCAGTTCCACAGTATCTTTTATGACCAGTCAATATGACCCGCGTCAGAACTATGACACCTGGCGAAGCCTGGGAATATACTACGTTCTGCCTTCCCGGGACGTTCTTAATGTTTCCACATCCTGGGGCTTCCGTGACCAATACAGCTATGTCGCCGCGGACCGGATCATGATCGTTCCCAGAAAAATCACTGATCTCGCTTTACTGAACCAGCTTCCGGCTTACGGCACCAGGTATGTGATGGATGATACACAAGCCGACATCAAGGCGGGAAACAGTCAGTTCAGGGAAACGATCAGCACATCCTGGGATGATTCCTATCAGCTCATTGTCAATCCGAAGCAGAAAAGCACCATAGAATACAGTTCCATTGAACCATGGCCGATCGGTCAATATTCGATCTACATCTATTTCCCGGAAAGCAAAGGCGAACTGGACGCAGAGATCCAGGTTCATGCTGATAATGACCTGCTGGGCACCGTCTCAGGTCAGCAGGTAGTCCAGATGCACGTTCCTACAGGGGGCAATTGGGTCCTGATCGGACAGTATAACACAGACCGTTATTATGAGCGGCCGCGAAAGTTCAAGGTCACCATCACCATCCCGGAAGGGCAGCAGGGAGAATATCCCGTCGATGCGATAGCTTTCATCCAGCAGCCATTCTCATAAAAATAAAATCAGGAAGGGCAGCGGCTGACCTGCTGAGGACAACCCTGTAAATGGTATCGTGAAGATGACAGTTTTTTTATAATGCAGGCTTTTTATCTTCGTCCATGATTTCCTGTGTCATGCTTTGAATCCTGCCGGGAAGTTCTTCGTTCATATTCGAAAATAATACATTCATCAGCAGAATATCATCTTTATCCAGATCATCCTTCATGACTCTGATGACCCAGCTTTGGATCTTTTCCAAAACTTTTTCTCTTACTTTTTTTTCGTCGGGATCCTTCATGGACCGTTTGATTCCCCGTATGACTTTTTTCATCTCATTCTGCTTTTGATCGATACAATTGATGATATCGTTCTGCAGATAATCCATTACATCCTGGTCACCGCTCCTCTGGAAACGGTTTTTCATTCCGCCGAAAATCTTCTGCATGATCAGCATCTGATAGGTGACCGAAGCGGAAGCCCCGTTATCTTCAAACATTGAATTCTTAATAACTGTTTTATCATTCTCATCGTTGTTCTGCTCTTTATTCTCAAGCGCAAAAGCATAATCTATATCCTGCTGATTGTAGTCTTTTTTATCCATCATATAGCGGTGAGCTTTGCCGAAATCTTCACTTAGAGCATCAAGTCGTGCAAATTTTTGTAATTTTTTTATTTCATTCTCGTTCAGTGTGCTTTTGTTTTTATTTCTCAGTTTTAAATAATTGGAATAATTTTCAATTGCGGCTTTCGGTGTTTTGTAGATCTGCAGATAGGCTTCATATTTAGATGGAGTCATAAGCACTTTTTTGCTATTAGATTTCATATCATAGTTGAGGTTGTAAAAATCATTCCGGAGTGTCCCAAGATCTTCATCCTGTGGTTCTTCTTCGCCTGTCTCAAGCCTGTCTCGATAGGCTTCATCAATTTTTTTAATAGCATGCTGTATGAGTGAGATAGTCTCAAGGACAGGCTCACTCAGACGTTTGTCATTTTTGTAATATCGAAAAAGCAAAGTGTTCAGATCAGAGATTTCTGCGTTTAATTTGGTGCGTACTGCTGACAGTTTTTCTGATTTGATACTGAGCAGGTCTTCATCTATGTCTAACAGACCACTCAGCGGCTTGTGAAGCTTATCCAGACTTCTGATAATTCTGTTCAGCTCGGCCGGAATCTCTCCATTCTGCATCTGTTCCGCAGGTGTGATCTGCCGCAGCAGGATCGGAAGTGAAAAAGCTTTACTCATCAGTGACTCATGGATCATATTGATATCCGGTCTCGCCACATTTTTATCATTCACGTCTTTGAAAGTTGTAAAGGAACCGATCTCGCCCGTATCTTCTCCTTCCAGACGGCGGATATTTTCAGCGGATCCGTTTGGAGAAAATGCTTCATTGGATCGTAAAGAGACCCAGCTTAAAGAATTCTTGTAACGGGCATAATCCTTTTTCGAGAACATTTTATTTCCGTGTCCCTGATAACTCAGGTCATCCTTGTGTGCCAGTTTTTCCATGGCATTTTCCATGTTCTGCTTGAAAAGGGGCGCCATGACACCGGCGCCGAACATCTTTGCATCCATGGAAACGGGCAGACTGATCTCGTCCTTAGCAAAAATACTTTCAGCCTGATTGATGTGCGCCGCATCTACGATCATTTCTTTTGCAAAGGTGGTACAGTTGCGTGTGTAGACATTGTAGCCTCTGTCCGCCCACCTTTCCGAAGCTTTCAGGACATCATTGACCTGTTTTGCGTTCACTTTAAAACTGCGGCTGATGTGGTATTGCTCTTCCTTTTCCGGCATAAGCTGACCGGGAATGGTTGCGTTGTTGTAATTAAGGACCGACGCTTGCGAAAGCTTCGGCAGACCGCCTACCATGTAAAAACCATAACGCAGGCTATAGCGCTGCCATTTGCCGGTCGCACCGTTCCTGCGGCTGTATTCGATGCCGATACCTGCATGTCCGGTACCTCTTTCAGTAACCGTCATATCTCTTGAAGCCTGTTTGATATAGACGGAAATGATCGGATCCTTCGCATTCCCTTCTGAGTCTGTCGCTGCCTCGGCGATGGGATAGGACCAGATATCAGGTATCCGGCGGAAGTCGACTTTGACCTCGTCCTCACTATCTCTCCTTTTTTCGAACTTCGCGCCATCCCAGCCGGGAATGTTGCTTCTGTGTCTTTTATCCTGGTAATCGTCTTTGTTCGGGAAAGTCTCTCTTGCGAGGCCTGCCCACGAATTGATACCGGTGAATGCTCCGAAGGTCACAAGATTGAAAACAGTCCCAAGGATCCCACCGACCGTTCCGACGGCTTTCCCGCCGTAAAAGGCAGCCCAGCTCTTGAGTTTACTGAAGAAGCTGGGTTTTTTCCGCTCCGCCATCTTGACGGCTTGAAAATCCCAGCCATCGGCATTTTGCATGTCATTTCTATGAATTCTTTATCAATTTTGATGTCCGGTCCGTTGTTTTCTTTATCTGCATCATCTGAGAAATCATTGCCGATATTATTATCAATATAATTTCCGAACTCTTTATTGTTTTCTTCATTGGAATGGGAAAGGTTGAGCTCATTTTCAACAAGGTTCGCAAGTGCCTCATTACCGATCCCGCCGTTTTCCGCTTTTTGTTCTTCGTGGATTTTCGGATCCGGGTTTCGGTTCTGATTTTGATTCTGATTTTGCCCGTTATTCGCTCGTCGAAACATTTTTTCAGCTCCTCAGGATCTGTCCCTTCATAGGACTGGCCTTATTTCATACTGAGATGCATCACGGGATTCCAATTAGTCTGTGCCTGCACTGTAAGCTGTGTGATTTACTCTACAGATATATCGAAGCAGTTTCACATCTGAATATGCTGATATCAATTTTCTGCAGAGACCGGCATTCTGGTCTTCGTGTGCTTCATTATGAATTATCCGTTCCTAATAAATTATACCGTAATATTTCATTTATGGACCTGAATATTTTTTACGATTCTTGACAAATATATAATTGCCACAGAATGTGGCAACAGTTCCAAAAAATATGACCCGGCTGGAAGGAAAGGGCATATTCCTGTAATCCATCGGGACAGCCAAAAGCGAAATCTGACAACGGAAACAGGTTTATATGACTCATCTTACTGTCTCCTTAATAACAAAACGCACAGCACAAGAACGGCAGGGAAAAAAATTCCCGCAAGGATGCCTGCCTGGATGTTTTCCCCCATGATATGAGAGACCTCTCCAACCATAGCAGGACCGACTGCTCCACCGAGGTCACCTGACAAGGCAAGCAAAGCAAAAAGCGCCGTTCCTCCCCTGGGCAGCCGGGCTGAGGAAATACTGATGGAGCCGGGCCACATAATACCCACGGAAAAGCCGCACAACATACAGCCGATCAAGCCCATAACAGGCCATTTGGCAAAAGCGGCCAGCAGGTAGCTGCACAGGCACAGCACACCGGAAGCGATCATAAAACCTGACAGGTCCACTTTTTCTCCGTATTTTCCGTACCACACCCGGCTGAGTCCCATAAATACCGCAAATCCACAGGCGCCCAGCAAATCTCCCGCCGTCTTCGAAACCCCCAGCGCGGATTCTGTAAAAGCTGAAGCCCATTGTGCCATTGACAGTTCAGATGCCCCTGCGCAAACCATGAGCACGATAAAAAGCCAGAAAATTTTCGTTTTCAGCAGTTGGCTGATAGTCATGCTTTCACCTTTACTGACTATCGGTTCGATGGGACAGACGGCAAAATTATAGATATTGTAAAGCGGAACAACAGCCCATATGCAGGCCAATATGCGCCAGTTTTCAGCGCCGAATATCAGGAAAAAAACGGTTGAGCCCAGAATCGTGCCTGTAGCACCCCAGCAATAAAAGGAATGCAGCAGGCTCATCATACCGGCTTTGCCTTCAAAAGGACAGGCTTCGATAATAGGACTGCACAGCACTTCGATCAGGCCGCTGCCGATAGCGTATATGACCACGCAAAACAGAATACCCGTAAAGGGACGCGGGCAAAGATCAGGTACAAAGGCCAGCATCAGCAGTCCGGCTCCGGCCAGGATCTGTGATATTACAATGCTTTTCCGATAACCGATCCGGTCTACAAACTTAGCACATAAAAAATCCACTACCAGCTGGGTCAGAAAAAATGCCAGCGGGATCAGCGCAAGATCAGCATAGGAAATGCCATAGGTCCTGTAAAACGTAAGAAAGAGCAATGGAGCGAAGTTTGCTACGATCGCCTGCGTGACAAAGCCCAGATAGCAGGCCTGTTTTGTTCTTTGGTAGTTTTTCTGTTCTATCATCTGTTTATATCCATGCATTCATTTATTCGGTTTAAGTTTAGATGGCCTGTTTTCATTGAATCATTCAATGTCAACGGAACAGGCTGATTACTCTGTTTATAACAAAAAAATTATACTTGCATTCAATTGCAAAGAAAAAAGAATCAATCATAATTGCCAAAAGCAGAATAAAATAACAATTTGGAGGAATCAGCTTTTGATTTCCTCCAAATTGTTTTTTATCATCTCTTCAATAGTGTTGAAAAATTATACTTCAGCGTATCACAGATTCAGGTTTCACCGGCTCAGCATTTTTTCTGCCGGATATATACCTTTCATACTTCCTGCGGTACGGGGAGTGTGGAACCGCCGTAGGGCATCATGAGGACAGCGGCATCTTTCCCGTATTTTTCAAGCAGATCATCCACCGTCTTTTGCAAATCATTCACATAATTAAAATGCAATTTCTCCACAAAGTCCTGTTTCAACTCCGTATACAGATAAATATCCGCGCGCTTCATTACCATGGCGATCGCAGCTGCTTTATGCCCGCCGAGAATAAATTCCCGTTCTATATGCGGGATCATATCCAGCGGATTGGCATGATTGAGCATCCAATCCTCAAAATGCTTTTCACCCAGTCCTTCGATTCCGGATGCGACCCAGACGATGGAGCCTCCCTCCCGAACCGCTTTCCCTGCATTATCCAATGCTTTCTGAGCCTGGTAAAGATTCATATCCTTCGGGAACCCGCCTGCGGAAACGATCACAATATCCGCTTTCTTCGGGATCGGGAGAGAGTACATCTTATCCAGCAGTTTGCAACCGGCACGATGAGCTTCGATCACATCACCGGCGACACAATGACGGATCATCTTATGTTCGTCAAGAACAACATTGACAATGAATGCGACAGGAACAAATTCACGGACGGAATCAATATCCTGACGCACAGGATTTCCTTCGATCTTTCCGGTCGTGGCTGCCGGATCCACCATGCGGGAATGATTCTTCTGGATAGCTTCCCGGGTGGAAACACCGGGCATGATAGCTTTCATACCTCCGCTGTATCCGGCGAAGTAATGATATTCAATATTCCCCAGACAGACCACTTTGTCAGCTTCCGCGACCGGTTTATAAATATCGACCGGTGTCCCGTTAGCGGTCGTTCCGAGATGGACCATTTCTCCGTTTGAATCAAGTATCCGGTATTCTTCAAAAACCTGTTCGCCGCAGAGCTTCTTCTTCTCCTCATCAGTATGTCCGCGATGGCTGCCGAGTGCCAAAACAATAGATACATCATCGTTCGGTACTCCGGCTGATCTGATCTCATCGAGTACCGCGGGTAACACCTTGTAGGATGGCATCGGACGGCTGATATCACTGGTGACAATAACGACCTTTTCTCCCGGTTTGACAATATCCTTCAACCGGGGGCTTCCGATTGGATTTTCCAGTGCGTCTTTTATAGTTTTCTGCTCATCCAGCGGGATATCCGGCAGATTGGCATGCAATACACCCATCACGTTTTCGTCAGGTACGGTGATCTCTGTCTGCTCTTTTCCGATGGCAAATATTTGATTCATATTCTTGTGCTCCTTCGAACCACCAGTTTCGGATCCAGAATGATATGATGGTTAAGTTTATTATTGTTCTCAATAAAATCGATCAGCATAAATGCTGCATGTTTACCCATTTGATTGCGCGGCTGCGCGACAGTGGTCATTTGGATCTGGGGCAGCCCCGCGAGCATGATGTCATCAAACCCGATGACACCGACTTCCTCAGGAATAGATTTATTTATCTCCATTAAATACTGCAGCACACCCAGCGCGATTATATCATTACCGCAAAAGATCCCGTCAGTCTCACCGAACGCTGAAAACAACTCCTGTGCCATCTTATAACCGCTTTCCACGGTAAATCCTCCATAAAAAACGTGATCACGCGTTATATGTTTCCCGCGTTCTTTCAGCCGGTCGCAATATCCGCTGATCCGTTTTTCGTTGGATGAACTTTCCGGAGTTCCTCCGATATACGCAAAATTGTTGTAATTACATTCGATAAGATGATCCGCGGCGATCTGACCGCCTTTATAATTGTCAACTTCAATATACGATTCATTTTCACCGGGAATGCATGAAAGCAGCACATTCGGTATGGATTTACCCGAAAGATCCATCGGATTTTTTCCGGCCGGTTTATAAATGATCCCGTCTACCCGCTGATTATAAAGCTGTTCCAGCTGTTTTTTTTCAATCTCCTCATTCCAATTCGAGCTGCATAACAGAGTTGTATATCCTTTCGAAAAGGCGACTTCATCAACAGCATACGCTATATCAGCAAAAAATGGATTGGAAATATCAGGAACCAAAAGCGCTATTGTATTCGTCCTGTTTGTCTTCAAACTGCGCGCGTGCATATTGGGCCTGTAACCCATTTCCTCAGCAGCAGCAAGAACCTTATCACGAGTGTCCTGGCTGACACCGCTCAGATGGTTTAAGGTTCGCGAAACAGTGGCATACGAAACACCGGTGTGTTCCGCAATGTCTTTTATCGTGACTTCACCCATGATTTTATACCGGCTTTGTGCGGTGCCCCGCTTTTAACTGCGGGACACCGCGATTTAGAAAATTTTACTTGCGAGCGATTGTTTTCTTCGCTTCTTCAACAACTTTCGCGGCAGTCAAACCGTATTCTTCCGCCAGAAAGTCCACTGTACCAACCTGACCGAAACGATCACGGATACCGACCATGGACATCGGTGTCGGCAGTTTTTCGCCGAGAACTTCAGCAACGGCTGCACCGAGACCGCCGACAACATTACCGTTTTCAGCAGTCACAACAGCGCCGCACTTCTTCGCATATTCAAGGACAACAGCTTCATCCAGCGGTTTGATGGTCCACATATCGATAACAGCCGCATCGATACCCTCTTCTGCCAGCAATGCAGCAGCCTTCAGAGATTCGGCAACCATATAACCGGCGGCGAAAATCACGACATCACTGCCATCTTTCAAAACGTTGGCTTTCCCGACTTCGAAGGTTGAATCTTCCGAATATACAGCGACACAATTCTTGCGGCAGATGCGGACATAGGTCAGGCCTTTGCGTTCCACAAGACCGGGCAGAATAGAAGAGAGCATGGCACTGTCTGTGGCATCGATCACAGCCGCTTCCGGAACAGCCCGGTACAGGCAGATATCTTCGAAAGGCATATGCGTACCGCCGTTGTAAGCAGCGTTGATACCGGAGTCGGAACCAATGATCACGACATTATTTTTCGCATAAGCGACAGACATGAAAGCCTGGTCAAAGACACGGCGGCCGGCAAAGGAACCGAAGGTATGGGCAATCGGTTTCATACCCGCGGCAGACATACCGGCAGCAACACCGATCATGTTGGCTTCCTGAATACCGACTTCAACGATCTGGTCCGGATAATCCTTGTCCAAACCGTAGGTGCCAATGGAATTCATCAGGTCAGCATCAAGGTATACGACCTTCGGGTCAGAGGCAACCATTTTCTTGATCGCAGCGCCGAAAGCGTTCTTCCCTGCAATTTTCTCTTTTTCACCGTTATAAATGCATTTGAACATCTGGCACCTCTTATTCTGTCAATTTAGCTTTCAAAGCAGCGATATATTCAAGAGCTTCTTCACCAACATTCAGATGATGGTTAAGCTTCGTGTCTTCAATCGCTTTAATCCCCGCACCCTTGACTGTATCAAGGATAATCATGGCAGGTTTGTCACCCTGGTTCGCTTTTGCGTCATTGACAGCTTCGACGATCTTATCCGGATCGCTTCCGTCAATGCGGAGTGTATACCAGCCAAAGGCTCTGAATTTTTCATCGACAGGTTCAATGCTGCAGATATCGGAGGTATAACCATCCAGCTGGCGTTTGTTGTTATCGAGGAAAGCGATCAAATTGTTAAGTTTGTGCTGCGGGGCAAACAGAGCCATTTCCCAAACCTGACCTTCCTGAGATTCACCATCACCGAGGATCAGATAAACACGGGCATTCTTTTTCTGAGCTTTCAGACCCAGTGCCAGGCCGGCAGCAGTGGAAGCGCCCTGGCCCAGTGAACCGGTAGTCATATCAATACCGGGGGTCAGGTTCTTGTCACAATGGCTCGGAAGATGCGTGCCATTAGCATTCAGCGTTTTGAGCATATCCATCGGGAAATATCCCTTGATCGCCAGTGTCGCATAAAGTGCCGGACCGGCATGTCCCTTGGACATGACCAGGCGATCCCGATCTTCCCAATCAGGGTTCTTCGGATCGATATTCATAATTTCGCCGTAAAGTGCGGCCAGACAATCCGTAATGGAAAGAGCTCCGCCGATATGGCCGAAACCGCGGGCCTTGAACTCTTCCAACTGGGCAATACGAATCTGTAAAGCCAGTTTCTGTAATTGAGTCAGCATACTACTTTTCCTTCCGGCAATATTTGATTATTGCCACTTAATTGACAAATCACATTGACTTTTCAGCCAATGCAATTTGTCATAATTTATTAATTTTTTATCTCACTTCGCTTTATCACGTTCGTAAGCTTTTTCCATCGCCGTGATCAGCGGCATCTTCTTGCCGGACATAAAGCGAACCATCGCGCCGCCGCCGGTGCAGACATAACTGATGTCGTTCAGATCGATGAATTTGGTCGCGGAGCTGATGGTGTCACCGCCGCCGATAACGGAATAAGCGGGGCTTTCAGCGATCGCAGTCCAGACAGCTTTTGTGCCGTATTCAAACATCTCATCTTCATAGACACCGGCAGGCCCGTTTGCAAATACCGTCTTTGCGTTATTCAGGATCTCCCTGTAGGCTGCAACGGTCTTATGTCCGATATCCGGATAAAGACTGTCAACCGGCAAATCGGCAACATCGATTTCGACACGCTCATTGTCTTTCTTATAAGCGAGATCCACCGGCATACAGATCTTTCCGGGGAATTCTGCCAGGAATTTCTTCGAATCATCCACAAAGCCGAGCAGATCCTTGTCCTTCAGGAACTGAAGTGTCTTTTCGCCGATATTGATACCGGAAGCATAAAGCATCACCAGACCGGTCACACCGGTGGTCAGGATGGCATCTGCCGTACCGTTTTCCAGTACAGGGCGCATCATGCCGTAAGCATCCGAGATCTTCGCGCCGCCAAGAACGAAAACGCAGGGTTTTTCCGCGTTATGAAGGACGTTATACAACGCTTCATATTCCTTGAAAAGCAGCGGACCGGCTGCAGTCGGCAGCAGCTCCTGGAACGCAACCATTGAAGGTGAATTGCGGTGCGCGGCAGAGAAAGCTTCATTGACGTAGAAATCAAACAGCGGAGCCAATTTGCGGACTTCCCAGCAATGGGTATATTCTTCAGCTGTCTGCTTGACATCCTTTTCGAAAGTCGATACTTCCTCGGTAAGATAGCGAAGATTCCCCAGAATGACCACTTCACCGGGTTTCAGCGCTTCCACGCGTGCGATTGCAGCGGGACCGCAGACATCATCGATATATTCGACAGGCTGGTTCAGCAACGCTGAAAGGCGTTCGGCGTGTTCGTGCAGGTCGACCAGGTTCTGGTAATCGAGTGTATCACCCTGATGGGCAATGATCGCAACCGCGGCACCTTTCTCAAGCAATTCTTTGATAACCGGGATCGTTTTCACGATCCGGTTATCATTCACGATTTTCTTTGTGACAGGATCGACCGGAGAGTTGATGTCCGGGCGGAGAAGAACTTTCTTCCCCTGCAGATCGATCCCCTCAAGGGAACGCATTTTTACTTCCATTTGCCAAGTCCCAGATACTTGTTTGTTTCAGCAACAGCCTTCAGGCGGTCGGTTTCCATGTTGCAGGCAGCGCGGATACCGTCCATGGTTTCAGGAATGGTAACGGATTCCTGAGGGATGTTGATAGCGTACATGATGTCATCACCGGATTCGACGATGCTGTCAGCCCACAGGCCGATTTCGTACATATCGCCGCGGCGGTTGCCCAGGTCGCGGGCATAGCGGAAGAAGGATGCATTCCCCTTGAAGCCTTCGTCAATGGTGACGACACGGATGCGGTCATGGGTCAGGAACGCGTCAAGAGCCATTTGCTTCGTGATCTTCTTCTTACCCTTAGCAACGACGGTGATGATGTGGCCGTGAGTGACAGGAGTGTGAACAAGGATACCGGTCGCTTCGATGTGCGGCATGATGGTCATAAGATCAACAGCCTGATGAGACGGAGCCTTATCCATCTGCAGCGCATTGGTCAGACCGCGGTGATAGTCACCGGGATCGGCAACGCGGCGGATGATGGTGATGGCAACCTTTTCAATGCCATAGGCACGATCCAGGCAGTCAACGGAGCGGATCAAACCGGTCGTGTTGCAGGATGTGAGTTTCAGATAATTCTGACCGACACCTTTTTCATAGTTGGCATAGCCATGGAAGAAGACATCCGCGACAGAGTTCTTTTCACCGCCCTGGAAGATCGCTTTGGTGTTGTGCTTCACATACAATTCCTTGTTCTTCGCACCGACACCGCCGGGGGAGGAGTCCAGCATGATATCGACTTTGTCGATCAGTTCTTCAAAGGTACCGGAGACCGGGATCCCGCAGGCATCAAATTGAGATTTATCAGCGCCATCTACCAGATAAAGGTCATAGGGCATGCCCTGTTCCTTCAGCGCGCGGATGGAAAGGGTCGGGGCGAGATCTGCAACGCCGACCAGTTCCATGTCGCCCTGGCGGGCAACACCGTCAGCCAGACGCTGACCAATAACGCCATAACCGGCGACACCAACTTTAATCTTACTCATACGTATTGCTCCTTATAAATCTTATAAACCGGCTTTTTCTTTGATATATTTCCGGGCTTTCACCGCATATTCAAACGGATTGGCTTTCGCCGGATCCTGTTCGGCTTCAACCAGGACATAACCTTCATAATCGTTTTCTTCCAACACCTGGAAGATGGAGGTGAAATCAACATCCCCGTCGCCCGGAACGGTGAAGACACCGGCGCGGACCGCATCGAGGAAGCTCATGTTCTGCTTCTTGACTTCTTCATAGACCTTCAGGCGCAGATCCTTGAGATGGACATGCTTAATGCGCTTGATGTATTTCTTCAGGACCGGGAGCGGATCGATACCGGCGAAGGAAAGATGACCGGAGTCGAAGAGGAGGTAAACCAGTTCGGGGTCGGTCTCTGCCATCAGGCGGTCGATTTCTTCAACAGTCTGGACACCGGTGCCCATGTGATGATGGACGGTGAAATACATGCCTTTTTCACGGGCCAGTGCACCCATTTCATTGAAGCCTTTGCAGACAGTCTTCCATTGTTCTTCGGTATAGACCGGTTTGTCGGGGCCGAGAATCGGGACATCCAGTTTGCCCTGGATGGAGTTGCCCTGTTCGGAAGCGCCGATGACCTTCGCGCCGAGGAAGTTCAGTTTGTCGCGGTGTGCGATGAAATTCTGAATAGTAACTTCATAAGGTTCGCTGGTCAGCAGGGAGGAGAACCAGGCATTGCAGACCTGCAGTCCGCGGACATCCAGCTTGTGCTTCAGGACTTCCGGATCCTTCGGGTATTTGTTGCCGATTTCCGTTCCTTTGAAGCCTGCCAGTGCCATTTCACTGACACACTGTTCAAAAGTGTTTTCCGCGCCGAGATCCGGCATATCATCATTTGTCCAACCGATCGGGGCGATCCCCAGTTTTACTTTATTCGGATCAAGCATTATTTACCTCTGTTCGAATGTTATTCTTTTCAGTCAGTGCCGCGGGGAACAGTTCCCGGCGGCACTTTCTGATCCGTTGCGAAATATTAGTAATCACGTGCTTCGGAGATATGCTTCTGCATATCTTTCCAGCATTCAACGACCTTCGGATCCTTCGCGACTTCCGCGACACCGACACGCCACCAGCTTTCATAGCCCGGGGTCATACTTCCATGTTCGACCTTCATATCGAAGACACAGACACGATTTTCTTTCTTTGAATCTTTCAGAGCTGCTTTCAGCTCGGCCAGATTATGGATGGAATATCCTTTTGCACCATAACCTTCAGCAATTTTTGCTATATCCATCGGAACGATCGGGCCGTCAAGGAAGCCGGTTTCCGGATTGCGGTAGCGGAAAACAGTACCGAAGGTCTTGGTTCCCTGGTTGTTCTGCAGGTTTTCGATGCAGCCCCAGCCGGAGTTGTCAAAGACCATGATGTTGATCTTGATACCTTCCTGGATCGCGGTATA
>CACYHU010000112.1 GCA_902774215.1 uncultured Chloroflexota bacterium | reverse complement strand
TCCTGATCGATTTTTCCACTGCTTCGGATACGATCAAATCCTATTTTACAAACTACATAAATGATTTGGATACCTTTTTCCTGATGATTTCGACTGCCTGTGGTGTTTCCCTTTATGAAAGGGAGACATTGTTTATCTTCGATGAAGTTCAGTTTTTCCCGTTTGCAACAACAGTAAATTGAAATATAAAGTTTTTCCGATCGAAGTGAAATCGACAAAACGATATTCAGTTATATCGCTGACACTGTTTCAGAGCAGCGCGGAGATGGCGTCGGCGATTTCTCCCGCGGTTTTCAGGTGCAGGGCGGTTTTAATGTCAAACCGGATATCAAACTCATTTTCGATGGCGGCAATGAGTGAGATATGCGCGAGGGAATCCCAGTCATCAATATCATCCGCGTTTGTTTCCGCTGTGAGACAAATCGTATCATCATCGAAAACGTCGCAAAATACAGCATTTAATTTCTTTAAGATTTCTTCCTTGTTCATTCTCCCTCAACTTCAATTACCGTGTTTTTACGCTCATATAAACTGATTTCCGCCAGCTCCCAGACTGCGCTGCCTGTTTCATCTTCTGAAACCTTAACAAAATCATGCAGCCCGTAGAAGTCCCTGACCATTCCGTTTTTCTTCGTCGGGATATAATATCCCCGTATCGTTCTAACTCCCGCGGCCCGGCAGCGCCTGACCAGTTCATCCATCATCGCGAATTCCATATCCCGTTTGAGCACCCGGCAGCTCATCAGCCAGAGGTCAATATGGAAAACCTCTCCCTCTTTGTGTCCGAATACGATCGAAACGACCCCGTTATCACCGAATTTGTCGGTAAGCTTCCCGTAAAGCGTGATGTAATTCGGGTCAGCGGCTATCTGTGTGAGTTCAGCTTCCGAACAGCGGCGGGTCGTGAGATTGAACTGGTTCGACTTATTGGTCAGCTGGGCGATACGTGCCATGTACAGGCTGCTGAAGGGTTTGATCTCCGCTTTCATCTCAAGGGAAAGCAGATATTGCCTGTAATCCGCAAAGGCGGCCTGCTGCCTGGTCCGTTGAAAGTTGGCTTTGTACATTTCACCGCGTTTCATGTCGTCTTCGGAAAGGGCGGTCACTTCAAAGAATCCGGAGCGGTCCAGGGTCGTCAGGTAATCCTGCGGTTCTCCAATTTCCGGGACCGCGGCATCCGGGACCTGGGAACGGACAATATGACGTTCCGCCGGGTTGTCATCCACAAAAACCAGCGCATCGGTCCCGATGTTCAGCTCCTCTGCGATTTCTTTAAGGTTCCGGTCCTTGGGCTCCCAGTTTGCCTTAATGATCAGAAAATCCTCCGGTTTCAGCACGCTGTCCGGCCGGTTCAGTCCCGCCAGAGCGTTTTCCATATCATTTTTGGAATCAATAGTCAGCAGCACTCCGAGGGATTGCAGTTCCCTGAGGTACGATTGGAATTCACTGTACAGCTGTCCTGCGGCGGTTTCCTGTCCGATCTCGATGCCGTCCGCACCATCCTCTCCCACAATACCGCCCCAGAGCGTATTGTCCAGGTCCAGCACCAGCGCCTTTTTGTTCCTGCCGAATATGGACTTGATGATATTGGCGGTGTTGAAAGCCAGTTCCGGGACCGCGGGAATCGCCGGCGCGCATTTGTACATGTGCCAGTAGAAGGGATCATTCCATTTTTCCAGACCGAAACAGGCCGAAAGGAAATCAATATCGTTGATGTAGAAATCCGGGTGGTTTTGGGCGTACTCATAAAACTTCTGGTTCAGCCGGGTCACGAAATAGCTTTTCCCGTGAATGTCCGATACATCTTTGTTCCCCATCAGGCGCAGGGAAGGTCTTTCAAAGTTATTCTGAATGACCGGGCAGTGAAAATTTTGCGTGATTTTTTCCCACATCACGCGGAAGCTTTCGTATTCCTCAGCCAGTTTATGTTCAACAACCTCCGGGCTGTCAGTCATCTTCGGAAGCTCCCTGAGGTTGCGTGAGGTGGTGTGGATATAGATGATATCCGGCCGGAAGCTCAGCAGCGCCGGGTTTTCAAACATCACGTCCTGCCAGTAGCTGTTATATTCGGATTCATAAAAAGCAGGTTCGATTCCCTGGTCAAGCAGGAAAAGCTCCAGAACTGACCGGATCTCCGCGGTGGTTGAGCCGCCCAAAATCGCGATTTTCTTCTGGATCCGCCTGACATCCTCAGACAAAAGCTCCCTGCGGAACCTTTTTTTCATTCTCAGGATCAATTGTGAATCGAATGGATATTGTAAGCTTTCCATGCTGTGCCCTGCCTGTTTTTATATTGATCTCAATCGTTTATTATAACGTCATTCATATTTATTTTTAGGATCAGATGGGATTGACAGGCTGTAAAAATGAATATAAAATATAGTTAGCTAACTTAGTTAATACCAATAGGAGGTATTCATGAATCAGGTCAATATCTTTCAGGCTAAAACAGACCTGTCCAGGCTGATAGCATCTCTGGAGAATCATGAAGAAGATCAGATTATCATTGCCCGGGGAGGTACACCGGTTGCGGTATTGACTGCCTATAAGCCGGTCCCTGCCAGGCGGGTTTTGGGAATGTTTAATGGAAAATTTGTGCTTCCTGAAAATATCAATGAAGGGGATGACGAGATAATGCAAATGTTCGGAGATGAAAATGGATATTTTGATTGACACACATATAGCTTTGTGGAGTTTATATGCTTCTGATCAATTATCTGAAAAAGCTGTCTCTTATCTGACGGATCCGTCGAACAAAATATTTTACAGTTATGTGACAATGTGGGAGATTCAGATTAAGCACAGCATAGGTAAATTACCGATGACAGCGGAAATCTTTATGCAGGATTGCAATGCGGCAGGTTTTTTTTCCATGCCGATCAGAAAGGAACACATTATCGGATTGGATAAAATCTCTTATTCCGTTGAAGGACATAAAGATCCGTTTGATCGTTTACTGTTGGCTCAGGCGCTGAGTGAAAAAATTGTTTTTCTGACAGAAGACCGGAAAATATTACGATATCCATATAATTTTATTCTGCCGGTGGCTGAATAAAAAAATGACACGGGCTGAATGTTGGTATATAATAGCATTGTGAAAAATAGCGAAAAACGAACGAGGTATTGATGAACGATATTTTCGACAAATTTAGAATGAACGGCCAGACAGCAGTCGTGACCGGTGCGGGACTTCTCGGCAGCCAGTTCGCGAAGACCCTGGCACAGGCCGGTGCGGATGTGATCGTTGCCGATCTGAACATGGATCTGGCTGAAAAAGCTGCGGAAGCCGCCCGTGCGGATGGCGGCAGCTGTTACGCTTTCAAATTGGATGTTACAGATCCCGTTTCCACACAGGCTATGGCGGATTTTGCGGTGGAGAAAACCGGACGGCTGGATGCTTTGATCTGCTCTGCTGCCATGGATCCGAAATTTGATGCCACGCATGCCCGCAATACCAACAATTTTGAAGATTATCCGCTGGACCAGTGGCAGGCCGCTGTCAACGTTAACCTGACCGGGCTTTTCCTCTGCGCCCAGGCGGCTGTGAAACCGATGAAAAAACAGAACCATGGTGTGATCATAAATATCTGCTCCACCTATGGGCTGGCCGGTCCGGATCAGCGTATCTATGAAAAAGAAGGCCAGGACCCCGAAAATCGCCAATATAAACCGGTCTACTATTCCGTGACCAAAGCCGGTGTGCTTGGGCTGACCCGTTACCTGGCTACTTATTACGCCGGCACCGGGATCCGTGCCAACGCCCTTACCCCCGGCGGCGTTTTCAACAACAACGATGATGAATTTGTCGCCCATTATTCCTACCGGACGGTAATGGGACGCATGGCGCATCAGGATGAAATGAACGGAGCGATCCTCTTCCTTGCATCCGATGCCTCTACGTACATGACCGGCGCGAATCTGGTTGTAGACGGCGGGTGGACAGCATGGTAAAGAAGCCTGAAGTTCTTGCAGTGATCCCTGCCCGGGGCGGTTCCAAAGGGATCCCGCGTAAAAATATCAAATTATTCGCGGGGTATCCTTTGATTGCGTATAGTATTGCAGCCGGGCTGCAGTCCGAGCTGACTACGCGTGTGATCGTCTCCACCGACGATGAAGAAATCGCTGAAACTGCCCGCAAATGGGGCGCTGAGACGCCATTCCTGCGTCCGGCGGAATTTGCGGCTGACAACACGCTGGATCTGCCGGTGTTTCAGCATGCCCTGACCTGGCTGAAGGAACATGAAAATTATGTCCCCGATATTGTCCTGCAGCTGCGTCCGACCTCTCCGGCCCGTCCGCGCACCCTTGTGGATGATGCCATCCGTCTGCTGATGGACCATCCGGAAGCAGATTCGGTCCGCGGTGTGGTCCCGGCTGATGAAAACCCGCATAAGATGTGGCGTGTCGACCCCAAAACCGGTCTCATGACCGGACTGCTCAAGGTCGAAGGAATCGACGAACCGTATAACGCTCCCCGGCAGAAACTGCCCCCGGTCTATTGGCAGACCGGACATATTGATGCCATTCGTCCGGAACGGACCTTTATGGCGGGGAACAGCATGAGCGGAAAAAATATCCTGCCCCTTTTCCTGGACCCGGAATTTACGATCGATATCGATACTCCCTTTGACTGGAAACGTTATGAATGGATGGTTTACCATGCGGGTCTGGATATGGTCTGGCCCGGTAAACGCCGCCGCCCGATGCCGAAAAAGGTGGATCTGGTCGTGTTTGATTTCGATGGCGTGATGACTGATGACTGCGTGATCGTTGATCAGAACGGTATCGAAAGTGTACGCTGTTCACGCGCGGATGGCATGGGGGTCAGGCTGCTTCGTGAAAGCGGAATGAAGATCATCGTTCTTTCGACAGAACGGAACCCGGTCGTCATGACCCGCTGCAAGAAACTGAACCTGGAATGCATTCACGGTGTTCTGAAGAAAGGCGATATCCTTTCCAACTATATGAAAGAAAACGGGATCGACCCTCAGAATGTGGTTTATGTCGGCAACGATGTCAATGATCTTCCCTGCTTCCCGCTGGTTGGATGTGCGCTCGTTCCTGCTGATGCCAATGTAAAAGTGAAAAACGAGGCGGATATCGTTCTCTCCCATAACGGCGGAGAAGGTGCTGTCCGCGAACTCTGTGATATGCTGCTCTGAACGGACAGGGTTTATCCCTGAAGAAGGAAATTTATGTCAAAAGAATTACAAATCGGAAGACACATCATCGGGAGCGGACATCCCACTTATATCATCGCGGAGATCGGGATCAACCACAACGGCGATATCAGCATCGCTGAACAGATGATCCGTGCCGCGAAACAGGCCGGGGTCAGTGCGGTGAAATTCCAGAAACGTACGCCGCTGCTCTGCGTTCCGCCGGAAGAACGGACAAAAATGCGTGAAACCCCCTGGGGGTATATCACCTATCTCGAATACCGCGAGCATGTGGAATTCGGCGAAGCGGAATATGCGCGCATCGATGAACTCTGCAAAGAACTGGATATTGACTGGTTCGCCTCTGTATGGGATGAGGAAGCCATCGATTTTCTGGAACGGTTTGATCCGATCGCCTATAAAGTCCCTTCCGCTTCCCTTACGGATACTGGCTTGGTGGACAAGCTCAATGCCACCGGACGTCCGATCATCCTTTCAACGGGAATGTCCACGATGGAACAGATCCGCGCATCGGTTGCCCATTTTGATATGGATCGTCTGGCGATCACCCATGCTACCAGTGCCTACCCCTGTGATCCGAAGGAACTGAACCTGCGGATGGTGGAGACGCTGGCACAGGAATTCGACTGTCCGGTCGGTTATTCCGGTCATGAAGTCGGCCTGATCCCTTCTGTTGTCGCGGTGGGATTGGGTGCGACCATCATCGAACGTCATTTTACCCTTGACCGAGCAATGTGGGGAACGGACCAGTCCGCCTCTGTTGAACCGAGCGGTATGGCACGTCTGGTGAAATATATCCGTGTGACGGAACAGGCTCTGGGTGACGGGGTCAAAAAGGTTTATGACTCCGAGCTGCCGAGTTTGAATAAATTGAGAAGAGTTAAATAGGGTTCGGGACAGGGGCTTCAAATGATTTGAAACCGGAGAGATTATGTCTGAAGAAAAACAGCGCTCATTTTTTACGAAATTACGCGAACATGCTTCGATGGGGATGACGGATTCATCGAATGCCCGCCGGTTTCTCACGGTCAATCAAAAGACGGAAGAACGTCTTGCCGAAAAAGAGCATCCGGTGCTGTTTTTCAACGCTTCCACCCGGTTAAACCGCACCAGCCTGAATGCGGCATATGCCTGGGTCACCGCTGACAGCCTGCGTTACAGCGGTGTCCCGGTCCATTTTATCTCCTGCGGTGAAGGGCTTAAGCCCTGCCTGCTTTCAGTGGGAAGAGGCGGCGAAACCCTTTGCGCTTCATGTATGGACCTTTCTCAGAAGATGTATGATGGTCTGCCGCACACGGTTTTCCGCTTTGAGAAGGATAATGAAGTCGCAAATGATGTGGAAGGACTGGAGCATGCCGGTCTTTCTGCTTATGTGCATGAAGGCGTTCCGCTGGGAGAGCTGACATTGCCCTCGCTGCGCTGGATCCTGCGCAAACACCATCTGGATGGTGATTCGGAAGCGGTGAAGCTGCAGCGTTCCTTCATCTGCTCGGCCTGGAGCACATATGTGCAGGCACGAAGGCTGATGGATGAGATCGAACCGCGCGCGGTGGTGGTGTTCAACGGGCTGCAATATCCGGAAGCGGTTGTCAAGTGGCTCGGAAAATCTCGCGGGATACCGACCTTCACGCATGAGATCGGTCTGATGCCGTATACCGCGATTTTCACCGAGGGGGAGGCAACCGCCTGCCCCATTGACCTGCCGGACGATTTTGAGATGACTCCGGAACGCGATGAAAAACTGGATGATTATCTCTCCAAACGCATGAAAGGGACCTTCAGCACAGCCGGTGTCCGGTTCTGGCCGGAGATGAAAGCACTGCCGCCGGAATTCTGGGAAAGAGCCCGTACCTTCCGCCAGATCGTGCCGGTGTTCACCAATGTTATTTTTGACACAAGTCAGGCGCATGCCAATGTCGTTTTTCCGGATATGTTTGCCTGGCTGGATGAAGTGAAGCGGATCATCGAAAATCATTCCGATACCATGTTTGTGATCCGTGCCCATCCGGACGAGTCCCGCCCGGGCAAGGAATGCCGTGAGACCGTCACGGATTGGGTGAAGAAAAACCAGCTCACCTGGCTGCCGAACGTCATGTATGTGCCGCCTGAGGAATATATCAGTTCCTATGAGCTGATCCAGGCTTCCAAGTTCACCATGGTTTATAACTCGACCATCGGGTTGGAAGCGGCTATCATGGGCGCCGGGGTCCTGAGCGCCGGACGTTCCCGTTATACGCAGGTCCCGCTCTGCTGGTTCCCGCAGTCTGTCCCGGAATATCTTGAAAAGGCGGAAGAACTGCTGAACTGTGTTTCAGTCAGTGTTCCGGCTTCCTTCCGGCAGACAGCACGCCGTTTTATGTATTATCAGTTTTTCCATACCGCGCTCTCGTTCGAACCTTTTATCGCTCCGGATGAGACCTGGAAGGGCTATGTGAAGATCAAAAAATTCCCGCTGGAAGCATTGGACCCGGCAAGGGATATCAACCTCCGGGTGATACACGACGGGATCCTTGAAGGGAAACCCTTCGTGCTTCCCGATGAAAACAGGGAGCCGGTTCCATCAGACGAAGACGCTGGAGCCTGACCGCTGTACAGGGGATCTTCAAATCAGGGAGATATTCTCCGGAAAAGGACGAATCATGAAAATTGCTGCTTTTGTTCCGATGCGTCATCATTCGGTGCGCGTCGAAGGAAAAAACTACCGCCTGATGAACGGCAAGCCGCTGTACCATTACATCATGGAATCCCTGCTGAGTGTTCCGGAGATCGATCAGGTCGTTGTGGACACGGACAGCCCGGTGGTCATTGAAGGACTGGCGAAGGATTTCCCGCAGGTACAGGCGCTGCTCCGTCCCGAAAACCTGCGTGCCGATGACGTCCCGATGAATGAGATCCTGATGTACGACACTTCTCAGGTCAAAGCGGACTATTACCTGCAGACCCATTCCACCAATCCCCTGCTGAAAGCCTCAACGATTTCAGGCGCGATCCGTGCCCTGTTGGAAAAATCATATTTATATGATTCGCTTTTCTCCGTAACGGAAGTCAAAAAGCGATTTTGGGATCAGCTCAGCCGTCCCATTAACCATAATCAGAACATTCTGCTGCGGACGCAGGACCTGCCTCCGATCTATGAGGAAAATTCCTGCATTTATATTTTTACCCGGGAAGTTCTTGAAAAAAAGCATACCCGCATCGGGGACCGTCCGATGCTTTTCCCCATCCCTGCACGCGAAGCGCAGGATATTGACGATGAATTCGAGTTTGCTGTCACAGAATTGATGATGAAGCTTTGTGATTAGTATGCAGTACACGCGGGACAGTCTTGCAGATTTCTGTCCTCTGTCCGCTTTCTGAAAGGAGCTGAAATGAAAAAACACCTGATTATCTTCCTTGCCTTTGTCCTCTTCTGCCTGAATACTGCGGCAGTCCTGGCTGACCCGATCGAGGTCTATTTCAATGATCCCTACGATAACCCGAAGGACCGCACGATCCAGAACATGATCCTGAAGGATATCAAAGGCGCAAAGAGCACCATCGATCTTGCCACCTACAACTATACCGACACCAAAACCGCTCAGGCGCTGATCGATGCGGTCCACCGCGGTGTGAAAGTCCGTATGGTTATTGATGAAGACAACTACAACAAAAAAGTTGTTGACCAGCTCCATGACGGCGGTGTGCGCATCATTTCAGCCAGATCCAGCGGTCTGATGCACGCGAAATATATCATCATCGATGGTAAGATCGTTATTTCCGGTTCCGCCAATATGACGCTGGCAAGCTTTTCCGATGATAACAACTTCATGATCCGCATGGAGTCACCGGAAGCCGCGAAGATCTTTACCGATGAATTTGAGGAAATGTATCTGGATCTGATCTTTGGTGAACAAAGTCCGAAAACCAAACCCGCTTCCCCGGTCAAGCTGAGTGACGGTACCACGGTCTATATCCGCTTTTCCCCCGATGACGGCATTGATGATATGATCGAAAGCCTGATCCAGGCCGCCAATGACAGCGTATATATGCTGGCTTATTCCTTTGCTTCCCGAGATATCAGCGAACGTCTTCAGGCCGCGGACAGGGATGGACTGGATGTGATCGTCATCTGTGAAGACGGCAAAGCTTATACGGATGGCGGCGGCCAGTGCGGTCCGCTGGCGGAAAAGGGAGTGGCGGTCTATGTGGACGGATATCCGAACAAGCTGATGCACGAAAAGGCCATCATCCTGGATAATTCCGTGGTCATCGCGGGTTCATATAACTTTACCCGTTCAGCTGACAAACGCAATGATGAACAGGTGCTGGTGATCCAGAGCCGTGAAATCGCCAATGAATTTTTAGCTGAATTCGACAAGATCCTCGAAGAAGCAAGATAAAACCCGGGGGACGGTTACGCGTGCACGGGCGAAACCCGATCGTCTTAAGCGCCCATCGGCACGCGGAACCGTCAACCGGGGTTACGGCGCTCATTCTTCAGAATTCGGAATTCGGAATCGTGCTCCGGGTGGGCCGCTTGCGGGCCTGTACCCCTTTTCCACAGCTTCGTGCCACAGAAGACGGGGCTCAGCTGTGAAACCGGCAATCCTCCGTGGGTACAGGCACCAGGCCAATGCGGAATGAGGAATTCGCAATTCCGCTCCTCTTATCTGACCACTGACCACCGGCCACTGACCACCATAATTTTACGAAATTGAAAGAGCCCGGGCTTCAGCCCGGGCTCCTTCGTTACGGTAATGCTTTGGAGAGAAAGCTTAGTTCAGAGGCTTCGCAAAGACCACGCGGCGGTTGAGATACCCGCCATCGACGGATTCGTTTTCGCAGGTCACGAGCACGAGTGTGTTCATTTCCTGTTCAGCGACGGAAGCCAGTTTTTCCATATCATTCGGCGCCATCAGCTCATTCGCGTAGACACGGAAGAGTCTGAGAGAGCCGTCAGGAGCGTTGACGAAGATCGTGTCGTTGTTCTCGAGCGTGCTGAGCAGCGCGAACGGACCGTATTCTTCCGCGTTCAAGGTGTTGTGGGCCGCCACAATGGAGTAGCCGTCACCCGGCAGAGGCGCCGTCCATGGTCGGGACACCTTCCAGTTCCACATCGACGTCAATGGTCGGGATCTGGATGCGCATGTTCAGGTTGGTGTAGTTCAGCCCTTCCGGTCTGACAGCCAGCGGCACGTCCACACGGGTCGGGAGACCGGTGGCCGGCAGCTCACTGCCGAGAATGCCGCAGCGCAGACAGACTTCTTCCGGCTGACCAATGCGGAACATATCGATACGATTCGGGGCAATGTCTCTGATTCTCCATTGCAGACTGTTTTGTCCGAAGAAATTGGATCCCTCAACAGCTGTGATCGTCAGCATGTAGTTTTTCTCGGCAATACCGGTATTGCCGGAAATTTCGTAATCAACACCGGGCGTAAGCAAAAAGCCGTTGAAAGTTACCTGCGGATTTACTGTGATCTCTTCACCTGTAAAAGGCAGTACAGCGGGATCGAGCGTGATCACTGCATCAGCAAGATCAGCCTTCGCGATCGCTGCGTATACCGGGCCTGCATAATCAGCATCAGTTGGGAATGCATTATGATTTTCATCAGGGATCACATAATAGTAAATCGCGTATGTTCCGGCATTTTTGGCAACAGCTGAAGGCAGGAAATCATCTCTGTCAGGCACCGTTTTGGCAACAAGCTCACCATTTTCATCAACCACAGCGAACATGATCGTACCGGATGTATTTTCATTCCATTCAACCCTGACCAGGTTCTGGAAGTCACAGTTGTAGACCAGTCCTTCAATCGGGATCACGGCAAAGCTGTTGGGAGCTTCCACATCACCGGAAGCACTGTTGTCTGTATAATTGACCTTTGTGATCTCAAATTGTGCTGTAACAGGATCCGCTGACATATTGGGATCGTTGCTTTCCACTTTGATGGTATAGGTACCGGCATTCGGATAAGAATTGGACGGTGTAACAGTGATCTTGAGTTTCTGCGGATTGTTGCCATACGGGTAGGTATCGCTGGTACCGTCCTCATATGTGACAGTAATATCCGGTCTCAGGTTTTCGCCTGTATACGGGAATGACAGACCATCCTGAACTGTGATTGTAGCATAGGCAGGGCGGATGGTGATCTTACCGATCTCAACCGGATGTGTCTCATCAGCAGCACAATCATAATTGGCGGTGTCGTAATTCGTCACATAATAGGAGACGGTGTATTCACCTACTGCATCGGCAGACGGATTCTCATCCGGGTTTGTCTTCCACTGACCGTTGATGACATAGATAATGCTGCCCGGGCAGGGATCGGCGTTGTTATTGCAGGTCAGACCGCCAAGGGTCTCAAGCAATGCCTGATAGTTGCCGGTGTAAGGCAGCGGTCCGCTCTTCAGCACCGGGGCCGGATCTACCGTGATCGTAGCCTTTTTGATCGCGTACGGGAACTCAGTCTTCGCATCTTTCGAGAGTTCATAGTTTGCGGGATCGAAGGTTACCTCAGCCATGGCAACATATTTGCCGGCATCGGTCATCGGAGATCCTGTTACGGTGATTGTGGCAACATCTTCCTGTTTTTCACCGTTTTCCAGGCCGTTGATCGTGATGGATCCAGCGGTAGGTCCGTGGACTTTTCCGGTATAGAGGAAGCTTTCTGGTGATTTCCAGTCCAATGTAACAGGTTTTTTGGTGATTTCCAGTCCGAGCTCGGCAGAAGCAAAGGCAAATGTAACATTGAAGTTGCTGGAACCGTCCTCATTCAGTTTGTTGTTTTTAAACTTATCCGCCGTGAGGGTCATGGTATATTTTCCGGCATTCTTCTCAGCTATCACAACAACAGTTTTTCCATCATCGGATTTATCATATCTTGTGAATGCACCTTCTGCCGGACCGAAATCATCTGCAGTGTAGAGGGTGGTATCTTCACCGTTGATCTGGATGCTCTTGACAACAAACCAGGCACCATGGACCTCGCCGTCATATACAGTAGAATGAGAGACACCTTCCAGGGTAACGGTTACTTCTGCCGGTTCGATGGTCAGGCTGCCGCTGGTTACTACGAAGGTTACGGTAAAGTTTTCATTGGTATTTACAAAATCCTTGTCTGAAAGTGTCAGCGGATATGTGCCCACATTGATTTCATCGACCCGGTGTTTCGTTCCAACGAAATCGACATAGTCAAGACTATATTTACCGGATGCATCCTCTGTTATATCCATGTCATATACAGTCGTATGTTCTTCGCCATCATAGACGGCAGTGACTTCACGGCCTGTAACAGTAACGGTAACAGGAGTCTTTCCGATGGTCAGTGTGAAATCGGAGTAGCTGTCACTGAGTACGTAATTATTTGCAGCTTCAGGGTCAACAGTAACACTGGCTGTATAAATTCCGGCAGGGATGATCGCAGCGGAGAACGGTTCATTATCCTTTTTGATGGAAAGAATCAGTTTATCAGTGATATCCGTTCCCTTGCCTTCATTAGTATCGTCATCAGCGATGGCTGTGAAAGTGATGGGGTGTTCCAGACTGTCATAACCAATCGATTTGCTGCTTCCTTCGACAGGTTCATCATTAACCTTCCAGGTCACATTAACCTCTGCAGGTGTAATGGTCAGTTTCTGCGACGGAGCGGGATCCAGCGTGTAATTGACTGCTTCTTCACCGAGAGCAACACTCAGAACATATTCAGCTGCATCCTTGGGCGCATTTGTTTCCGGTTGA
>CACYHU010000111.1 GCA_902774215.1 uncultured Chloroflexota bacterium | reverse complement strand
ATATCGGATAGAATGTTACGATCCCATGGCGTAACACAGCCTGCGTATAAATCGAGCAAAGCATTTTTTCTCATGAAATTTCTCGATAAATCGGACATGACTGATTTTCTCCTTTCCGTTGATTTGGCGCGGGGGGACCGGACGGCCTGCGGCCTGTCCCCCTTTTCCATGGCTTCGTGCAGCAGTGCAGCTGACGGTACTTTGTGGGGACGGGCCCCGTTGGGGACCGTCCCCAGGTGCATTGTTAAACATAGGATACACCAAAATTTAAAAAAGAAAACCGCCAATATTGGCGGTTGACAAATGTTCGATTTTGTGGTAGGGCTTTCTCCGTTATGAAACCCGGGGACGGTTTCGCACAGCGGAACTGTCCCCTTCATTACAGTTAAATCAGGTTGAAGCGATTATCCCCTGATTCGGTGGTACTTAGTGGGGACGGGACACTGCGGCTGACACCTCCGGGTACCGTCCCCGTGGGAAGTGCTGATTTTTTTGCTTACTTTTTGATCAGTGTAAAAAAAAATTAAAGGGACAGTTCCGTGGGCCGATTAGCTACCGTTACGAACGGCTGCTGCCCGTGCCCGCGTAACCGTCCCCGTGCCGCAGAAGACGGATTTCAGCTGCGGAGCTGTTTTCGTGAGACTGGTACAAGCCCCGCAGGGTACAGGTCCCAGATCCGTTTTGGCGCCTTTTTACGACAAGAGAATGAAAAATGTGATGCTGATCAGATGATGGCAGATATTTTTCTATTCTTCACCAATCACCAATTATCTGCCATCAAATCAAGCGCCATTCGGAATGTGCGGTTGATTTCATCAAAATCACGCCGATGATCGTCCTGAAGAGATTCCGATATTGTCTTCTGTTTGTCACATTCGCTGCGGATGAAATCAATGATGACCGGCATCTGCGGATTCAGATCTTTTTCCTCAGTGACAGCTTTCCGCTCCAGCAGGGCCTGAATGGATGTAAACAATTCCGGATCGAGATCCGGATCATTCCCGTCAAAGAGTGTCAGGAGCGTCTGAAATTCCATCGGCGGCACTTCATGATACCGTTCGATCCATTTGCAGCAAAGCAGCGGCCGCAAAGCATAGAAGTATTTTTTATACCGGATCATTTCATTTCTCAGATGAGTCTCCAGCGTCGTTTTGGCAGTCCCGTAATAATGACAGAGAGCGGCTTTTTGTGAAAAATAATGGAAAGCGTATTTGCTAATCTGATCCCAGACATCTGAACTGCGGTAAACAATGCCGGAGTTCGCCCATTCCATGATATTGGGATTCCCTTTAGCAATAGCCAGAAGCGCTTTTTTCAAATCCCAGCCGTTGATGTCCAGAACATCATCCAAATGCCACTCAATGACATCCGGCATCGTATCCACGCGAAGATATTCATCCTTTTTATGCGCATAGATGAAACGAACGTCGTAATCACTGTCCGGCGAGGCAAATCCCCAGGCACGGCTTCCGGATTCCACCGCCAGTATGATCTTTACGCCATATTTTTCTTCGATCCCGTTCAGATTATTCTGAATTTCCTGATGTATATTTCTCATAACCGTTCCTCTAATACAACACGGCGGTTCACAGATTCAACAAATTCTTCGACAGCCTTCATATCCGGATCCTCGGGAAGGATGCTGTGCTTTTCCGCATTCTCAAATCTCTTCTGATAATCCGAAACGATCTCATAAAATTCATCATTTAAAATTCCATCGACCATGTAATCCCCATTTCGGATACTTTTCAGCAATTCCAGATCGGACTCAGAACGGTGCGTCCGGATCTCTTTCTTTTCCAGGATATCGATCCCCATCATGTACAGGCGGATCAGATGCATGGCATGCTTGTTCAGATGATTTTCGTCCTTCTTGTGATTTCGCGGACCTATTTTGTCATAATCGCGGATCACATTGAGTATGGTATTCATCCAATCATTATATCGGCGAACAGGATAGTGATGGAAATCCGCATCCAGAAAGATCTCAGATTCCAGACCGTCTGTTTCAGCCTGATCGACGTATAAACGAATATCACCTTTATCCCAGTCCGCATGCTGCCGGTTGAAATTTTCGACAGCATATCTGACTGAATTCAGCATATGAGCTTCCCTCTGAGACTGCGGCATTTTATCCCGTGCCAGCGCATTTTGAAGCCTTCGGAGCTGTGCTGTAGCGTAATGTCCGAAAGAGACAGCAGCTCTTTTTGTGAGAAACAGATCTCTGTGATCCAGCAGCTCCTGACCTATATGAGAAATGATCACATACTGATCCGGATCCAGCCCAAGTATTTCGAGCGTGTTTGGATTGCAGTTAAGAACCAGTTCAATGAACTTATTGAAAGTATAGATCACGGTATCGGTATTCGAATCTACATATTGTTCAAACTTTGTGAGCCCGATCAGGTCTGAAGGGAGATTCAGCATCACACCGCGAAAATCGATGTCGCTGCCGTCACGGTTTGTGCCATAACCGTAACTGCCGCTCACACCCAGCATCATGATTCGATTGCCAAGCCGCGGATGTTCCCGGATAAAACCATATTCGGAAGAGTTCAAAATTGAAGTGAAGTCCATAAAATATTTCCTTTTCCTATCATCATATCGCCTGCACAATTTGCCTGATTTATCGAACATTGTAACAAAAGCCGGATAATTCTTTATCATCTCGTGACAGAACTGCCTGCTGCATCACGTATTCCAACTTTTCAGGTGCCATTTCCATATACGTTTTCCTTTCAAGAGCAGCATGATCTATGTTATGCTCTGTCCTTTTTCGTGTATTGAAAGTCATACTCATGATTATAGCGGTGTATATGTTTTGAACGGCTTCGGTCCGATCAAGGATAAAAATATCATAAGCCCGGTAATATGTTCAACGGAAATAAAAAAGGAGAAAAAATGAATGCGGTTGAACAATTGCTGGAATTGAAGGCTGCGCTTATGCAGGATGTAACTGAAGAAAATCTGTTCGTCTTCAGTATTGCGCTTCTGGATGCACCATTATTTATTCCCTGTGAGTTTCAGGCGAGCGACTTTGATCCTGATTTCTCAGATATTTCTCAATTCAAGCAGGGAACTATACTTGCATGGAAAGGCCCGGATCACAAGCCGGTAACAGCTGAGCTTGCTGAAAAAAACTGGCTTCGGGTCTATGCAGATAAAAGCTCCATGCCGGAGAAGTACAGGAGCAGCTGCATCAGAGCAGACGGACGGTATGCAGTAAAGCTGGCACATGAGCTGGACGGCATTGACGGGCTGATGCTTGATCCGGAAGAAAGATTCATTCCCATTCCTCTGGAATACCTGGACGAAGTAATACAAATCTATGACGATCACAAAGGAGATAAAATGTGTGACAATTCAGATCCCATTGAAGCTGAAGATAATAAATCCATTGAAGCAGCGGAAAATGATTCTCTTGAAGCTGAAGATGAAGAATTTCTTGAACCTTTGAGTTTTGATTCCCTTGAGGTTACGGACATCATCGGTTTGGAAGACGGATTCATCATCAGATGGTGTGCACCCGGAATCGGATTCGGCGAGTACACGATCCATACGAGAGCGAAACGAAACGAATTTGGTTTCGCTGAAGACAAAGTTCTGATCGAAGGCGACAGCGAATGCATGGATGGAAATGAAGCTAAGACTTTTCTGAAAGCACTGTTTGATAAGGTGCTTGAAAAGATCAACATCATTTCCTGAAAAACTGAACGTTACGAACGGTCAGTCTTTAAGTGAAACAGCAGAAGAGGAGCTGTCGCAAATTATTATTTTGAAAAGGCATCGGGAGGTAGAGCTTCGCAGGGACGCGGGGGTTACTTTCGCAGGCACAGCCCGCTATTACGGAGCATTTGCTTTTGATGGTATTTCTGAAAAAGGCTGTCGTACACCATAAAAGATGTGCGGCAGCCCCGAGTTGGTTCCTTTTGACTCAGTCGATTTCGAAGAAATCGACGTTTTCGGGTAAATTTCCCTGTAACCTATACACTATATATAGTTATTCCACGATATACCAGAGCGTCCCGTTATCATCAGTGTACTTCACCCAGGAGCCGGGTTTGGTTTCGATGTACCACTGACCGTCGTTATATTCCATCCAACCGGCGTCACCGTAGTCGGAGGAGAGACCTTCCACCCAATATTGCCATTGTGAAGCATCGCTGTTGTACCAGATGTAGGTATCCGTTTCCCTGTCATAATAGCTTTCGGTTTCAGGATCGTAAGTGATCACTTTATCGGCACTTCCACGGTTTCCCTCAAGCACAATATAGGTACCATCCGCGTTTCGTTTCAAGCGGAGTGTGGACCCCTCTTGATTTGCAGAGGATGAGGACGATCCCGGAATGTCAGACTTTTTGTCTGTGATATACCAGAATCCGGACGGATTGCCAGTATATTCCCGCCAATTCCCGTCACTGACTTCAACATACCACTTGCCGTTGTTGTATTCCATCCAACCATAGTCGCCATAATCCGATGAGACACCCTCAACCCAATATTGCCAGACAGGGTTTTCAAGATCGGTGTTATACCAGAAATATGTGTCTGTTTCCGGGTCATAATAACTATCAGAATCCGCGTCCCATTTCAAGATCTTGGAAGCGGTGGAGCCATCTGTTATGAGATAATAGGAGCCGTCTGCGTTTTGACCTAACCGAATTGTTCCTCCGGCAGGAACTGAAATCGCCGGGTTGGATGTGGGATATGCAGTCGGCAGAATCGATTGTACAGTATTTGTCGGTCTGACACTGACTTCCTGCGGGCTTCCCGTCTTTCCACAGGATCTAAAAAGCAATAGAAACAGGATCAGCCCCAAACCGATCAGTACCCACTTCAGGCAGGAAGACTTTTTCTTCGCTTTTGTTTCAGCTGCGGTCTCACCATTATAGGAACCGGATGAGCTGATATTGTCTTTTTGTGCCTTCTCTACATCAAGCGGAGCGCCGCACTTGGAACAATGCGGAACTTCACCTTCCTTCCAATCCAGTTTGGTGGTTGTTCCGCAGTAATCACAGGTGAGGATCAGCGTATTGGATCCATCAGCGTTCTTCATCATCAGGTTATCATACCGGGTGCCGTTTTCATCATAATAACCCGGTTGATAGGTTTTCCCGTCGACCTCATAGGGTTTGTCGTAATACACATAGTCATGATTCATACCGCGGAAGAGCAATGCGGTGAGCAAGGCTGAAGATCCATAGCCTGGCTGATGATAGCGCGGACGCCTCGGAGGAAACGGATCGTAATAATATGACGGATCCCTTCTGACCTGTTCGACGTTATCATGGCGGGGCGCAGAACTGAATGACGAGGAACTGTGCCGGGAAGGTCCACCGCTTCGCGAACTGCCAAATCCGGAAAATAATGATCCGCCCGATGAGCTCGAGGACGACCGACTGTGGGAACCTGGACCGAAAGAACTCCTGCTCCCAAAGGAACCTGAACTTCGACTGCTGCGAAAGCTGCTCGACGAACTTCGACTGCTGCTGCGGGAGCTGCCTGACGAGCTCCGGCTGCTGCTGCGGGAGCTGCCTGACGAGCTCCGGCTGCTGCTTGAACTGCTGCTATGAGTTTTGGGTGGCATTTTCACCTCCTTTATAGAATTCCATTGGTGAAAATATTAATGAAATTCTTCCTACAACAATTATGACATAGATTCGTAATTCATCGTAACCATATTGCTGTTTTCATACAAATAATCCGTACATATAATCTCTTGTATAAATACCGATTTTGCAAGTCGGAACTTATTTGTTCGCATCCGGAGTGATAACGTGTTTTCCGTCCTTATCGAGAAGCACGGTCATTCCGCCTGAGTAACCACTTGGGTGAAATATGTAATTTACATCAGTTTTTCTTTCTTTTCTGCGATAACCCATAAAGGCAACAGATGCTGTCAGCCATATGCCCCGGTAAACATTTGTCGATATACTTCCCGGAAAACCACCATAATCTGCTTAAATGAAATCCTTTCGGCTTTGATGTTATTGCATCCTTGACAAAATACTTTTTTCCCATTGATTCAGCTCCGATCCCACTTCCCACATCATATTCGAGCCGTATTTCAAAAACTCCGAAGGAGCGGGAAGCCGCTTAATATTCGTGAATCCCGCCTGTCTGGCCAGTCTTACAGCCCTCGACATATGGTAATTGCTGCTGACCAGAACAATTGGCGTATCCAGGTCGATTATCTTTGCAGTATTTTCAAAATTCTCAACCGTATTTTCTGCCTTGTTTTCCAGATGCATCTGTTCTTCCGGGACACCGCGCTCCGCCAAAATATCATGCATGACGTCAGCCTCTGTTCTTCCGGACTCATCCGGATTTCCTCCGGTAAGGATCAATGTGACATCGTCGTGTTGTTCCCAATACTTTTGTCCCGTCTCCACTCTGTAGTACAGGTCCCTGACAGGCTTCCCGTTTTCGAGAGCCAGCCCTAAAATGATCACATTTTTTTCTGCCTCTGCTGTGTTGATAAAACCACCGGCAATGACTTTCCCGCATAAGAAAAGAATCACAGCTGCCAGAGCAGTCACAATGATCCGCAGGATCCAGCCAATGCCCTTCCCGGCGGTGGATCTGATTTTCGTAAAAAAACCAAACCTAACATCCAAAGCAAAAAGGATCAGAACCGCACAGAGATAAATCTCATTCTTAAACCTTGAGATATACTCATTTTTCAGTACAACGCTGTTGATTTTTCCGAGCATCACGATCACTACATCAACGGTAAGAAGTACCGCAGCCGCAATCAAAACATCTCCGATGATCCTTCTGGCCGGACACGGCCCTTTTTTTGTTTCCATTTTCTGCCTTTCCGTGAATGCCGAATCCCCGTAATCTGAGAATTATTTTTCATCCGAAAATCCGGATATATATAACACGATAGCTGTCTCTTCAGCAGCATGCAGGCTGCTTGTGAGATATACCATTTCCCGTGCCCCGGATTCCGTCTCCATAATGGATTTATTTTAGCATAGACGGGCGTTGATGATCGTCACCATTTACACATCTTTTCACTGTTTTTATCCGGATACATGGAAAACAGTTAAAAAATCTATGCCATAACTTTCGCTCTGAAACTTTTACTTAACCGAATAATCCTTTATAATAAATAAGTGCTTATCTGACAATTCTATCAAGACTAACATCTGTCTGAAAATTTTTATAAAATCATGAGGTAATATTTGAGTTTGTGAGAAACTGTTAGACTAAATCCATATTTTCCATTGAATCTCTTCCGGACTTTTCAGCATATCAACAGACAAAAAGGATGTTTATATGCGTTTTTTTATTATGTTTTTTGATTTTACACCTCGTTTGGGATCAGATCCTGAGCAATCAGGCTGCACATTATATAGAAGTGGATTCACAATTGTCAGACAGATAAAATATGATAGAAAATATCCGGGTCAGGAGGCCCGTATACCGATATATGCAAAAACTGCTCCCAGCAAAAACATGAATCCCATGCCAATCACGCTTTCCCATAAGGAATTTCCCTGAAGCTTCAAATCAGAAGGGTTTTGCGGATTATATTGGATATCCAGTTCAGCCCCTTCTATATAGGTATCTGAATGGTACGCTTTGATTCTGGTTTTTACGCGGTATTTTTTATCTCTGACGGCAAATTCGATGACGGGATAATAATTTGTCCCGTATCCCGATCCATGCTTTCCGGATCTCCAATGTTTCTCTTTGATCACATCAACAATAATTGCCGTTGCTTTATCAGTGCATCTCCTGACCTTTGAATAATCTGAAATAAAAATCAGAATGCCCATTATCCAAAAGGTTATGCCAATTATTATCCCGGTCAGCATCATGGCTTCATTTGCCTCAGACTACTCATATTCACCTGTCGGAAACATATTTTCAAGCAGCCCGATTCCAGTCTTTGTTTTGAACACTTTCTCCCGGAAAACAGCGGTATTTTTCAGATACTTTTCCTGTTCTCCGGCATTGACCAGAAAATCCGCTTCCAAAAGGATCTGATGATCCATTCCTTTCACATCCACAGCGGTATGATGATGCCCAACGAGGTAACAGATACGGGAAAGCATTTCCTCATCCATACCGCAGTCTTTGAAGAATTCCCTTACAAGAGGTGGTCCGTATGTTTCCTGTAAATCCCATGGCGCATTTCCATACTCTTTCCGCAGATCCGGACAGGCAATATCATGGACAATTGCGGAAAATTCCAGTGTCTGCTGAGTCCTCGGATCAAGGCCTTCCAGTTCCCCGATCGTCCTGGCATACGCCCAGACTTTCATAAAATGGCAGATATCATGCTGACTGCAGGCGCAGCCTGAAATCATTTTTACAATTGCTTCACTGATCGAAATCATGTCTCTGCTCCCCCTGTCAATTCCATCCGCTTATTCCCTGTAAAAAAACAATTTGAAAAACATACTTCCGACAAAACGGAAACATGAACATATCAATTTTATTCAGCAACTTGTCTGAAACATGTTTTTTTATTACTGTGAATAAAAGAAAAATTGCTTTTTTACATATTTTGTGTTGAATAATTTTTGTTATATAATACTTCATAACACGGAAAATTTTGACAATAAAAGGAGTTCGTGCTATATTCTATATTAAAACATGTAATTTTATCTCTTATTGAAGGAGTATCCGATATGAAAAAAGTTTTATCTGTTGTTTTGGCTTTGGCTATTTTGCTGTCCCTTGCTTCCGCCGCAATGGCTGATTACTCCGGCGATCTGAAAATCTGGGTCGCTGAAGCTACCGTTGAATTCACCCAGAAAATGGTTGATGAATTCAAAGCTGCAAACCCGGAATATGCCAACATGAATGTCATCATTGAACCTGTTGGCGAAGGCAATGCTGCCAGCAACATCATCACCGATGTTGAAGCCGGCGCTGATATCTTCGGTTTCGCTCAGGACCAGTTGGCCCGTCTCGTGGCTGCCGGTGCACTGGAAGAAGTTGAACCGGAAAATGCTGAAGCCGTCAGGGCTGAAAACGATCCCGGTTCCGTTGCAGCTGTCACCCTCGGTGAGACCATGTATGCCTACCCGATGACCTCCGACAATGGCTACTTCCTCTATTATGACAAGAGCATTGTCACCGACCCGTCCACCCTGGAACAGGTCCTTGCTGACTGCGATACTGCCGGCAAGAAATTCTACATGGAAATCAATTCCGGCTGGTATCAGACCGCTTTCTTCTTCGGCGCGGGCTGTAAACTGACCTTCGATTCCGATGATACCGGTGCTCTGGTCGCGATGAATTCCGACTACGCTTCCGATGCCGGCGTCAAAGCTCTGAAATCCATGATCAAAGTCAGCCAGTCCCCTGCTTTCGTGAATGGTTCTTCCGTCTCCAATGCCACAAACCTGTGCGCGATCGTTGACGGTACCTGGGACGCTTCCGCTGCGAAGGAAGCCCTGGGTGACAACTACGCCGCGACCAAACTGCCGACCGTTGACGGTTATCAGCTCGGCGGCTTTGGCGGATTCAAGATGCTCGGTGTCAAGCCGCAGACCGATGATGACAAACTGGCTGCCTGCGATGCTCTGGCCGCGTTCCTGACCAGCGAAGAAGTCCAGATCGCCCGTTTCAACGCTGTGGGCTGGGGTCCGTCCAACCTGAATGCTCAGAAGAACGAAGCTGTCCAGGCTGATGAAGCACTCTCCGCTTTAGCATCCCAGCTGGTCTACTGCGAACCGCAGGGTCAGTACCCCGGTGAATATTGGGGCCTTGCGACCGCCCTGGCTGATGATATCATCGCGAAGAAATATGACAGCGCCGACGATGCCGCTCTGCTCGAAGTCCTGAAGAACTTTGAAGCGACCTGTGAAGGCTATCTCTCCAAATAAGCTGTGAATTTGTAAGCCGGGAACGTATGTTTCCGGCTTTTTCTTTATAAATAAGGGATCCCACCTTCAGGAGGGCAGGCTGATATGACAGACCTTGATTATCTGAAGCTAAGCAACCCCCAAAAAATGCTGGTCGATCTGAGACGCTTTTTTGCAGCTCTTCCGGGAAAGATCGGCAACGGGCTGAAGAACCTTGTGATATTTGTCTCAAACTTCTTCAAGAAGATCGGTTCAGCGATCGTTGATGTCTTCCGGACATTTGTCAATGGGGATTGGAAAACCAAAGTCTCATACTTCGTTATGGGATTTGGCTCCTGCGCAAGAGGACAATGGGGACGGGGGATCCTTTTCTTCCTTTTCCAGACACTCTTCAATTTTTATATGTTCAATCCGGACGCCTCTCAATCCGGACTCTATTATCTCGGAAAACTCAGCACACTGGGTACTGTTGAAACACACAAGGAAGGCCGCCGCACAGTCTACGGCGATAATTCTTTCTTCATTCTGCTTTACGGTGTACTGACGATCTTCTTCATCATAGCATTTATTTATACATGGTATACCAACATCAGACAGAACAAGATCAGTGAAGAGATCCTGAAGTCCGGCCACAAGCTGAAGGTCGCTGATGGATGAACAGTTCCACAAAACACTTCTGGCACTGCCGACACTGGGTGTGACATTGTTTACGATCCTGCCGATCATCTTCATGATCCTGGTTGCGTTCACGAATTTTGACATGACCCATCAGCCGCCGGGAAAGCTGTTCACCTGGGTCGGATGGTCCAACTTCCATGAACTGCTGTCTTCCGACACTGCCAGCCATGGCGGCACCTTCCGGCAGGTCCTGCTCTGGACACTGATCTGGGCTTTCTTCGCCTCCTTCCTCAACTACTTTCTCGGCATGCTGGTCGCTATCATGAAACTGAAGAAGATGTGGCGTACCATTCTGGTCATGACGATCGCGATCCCGCAGTTTGTTTCCCTGCTGTATGTCAGCAAGATGTTCGCTGCAGACGGACTGATCAATTCCTATCTGATGAAATGGGGATGGATCAGTTCACCGATCCCGTTCTGGACACAACCCGGCTGGGCACGGTTCACCATCATCCTGATCAACATATGGATCGGTATTCCCTACATGATGCTGATTGCTACCGGTATTTTGATGAACATTCCGGAGGACCTTTACGAGAGTGCCCGCATCGACGGTGCCAGCGCTTTCCAGATGTACCGGAAGATCACCCAGCCTTATATGCTGTTCGTGACCGGGCCTTATCTGCTGACGTCGTTTACCCAAAACATCAACAATTTCAACGTGATATTCCTGCTGTCCGGCGGTAAACCGCAGTCCATGGAACTGACCGGGAATGCGGGGTATACGGATCTGCTGATCACATGGCTGTATAAGATGACTGTGAACGACACCAACTACAAGCTGGCTGCT
>CACYHU010000110.1 GCA_902774215.1 uncultured Chloroflexota bacterium | reverse complement strand
CCGGAACGGTTTCTTCTTTCTTTTCTTCAGCAGCCGGTTCAGCTGTTGGAGTAGACACTTCGGATTCCGTTGCTTTGGAACCTCGATTGTCATTCTGTGCCTGAACAAATACAAAGGCAGACAGAACTACAAGAACGGTCAATAATACAATATAAACCTTTTTCATGTTTTCCTCCTGAAACCGTTGGGACTATCCGCTCCTTTTGTAATTATTCAAAAGAAACGTCTCCGATGATGACACCCACGATTTTTGACAACAAAAAAACTCTTTCCCGGTACTTTCTGTAAAGAAATTTCTGCCGGTTTTTCAAAGTCTATAAATTTTGATCTTTCCGTGTAGAATTATTGGATCGATCAAATATTTGTAAAAACGTAAACACGGAGAACCCCATCCTGTCTTCTTATTTTTGACCGGATGATTCTCCTGACTTCTATATCGTTTTTATTATATCAAAATATTTTCAATTTTGTATATGAAATTTCAAAAATATTTCATTAATATTTTTAAAATTTTAAGAAAAAAAGAGGCTTCTCATGGGAGAAGCCCCAAACTTTGAAAAAAATCATACACTCATGCTGCGTTTCCCTGTAAGTTTGAAGAAAAGAAGCATGGAAAGAATGCTTGTGACGGTCAGAACTGTAGAGTATGCAGCCGCATTGCCAAAGCAGTCACGAATGACTTCGGTGTATACGGAAACTGTCAGGGTCTGAGTGCTGGCGCGGTAAAGCATGATCGACGATGAGAGTTCGGAAATTACTGTGACCCAGCTCATAATGGCGCCGGAAATCACACCGGGCATCATCATCGGCAGTGTAACATCCCAGAATGCTTTTACTTCACCGGAACCCAGTGAGATCGCTGCTTCCTCAATGGATGGGCTGATCTGGCTGATGATCGCCGTACTGGAACGGATGGTATACGGCATTCTGCGGACGGTCAGCGCGATAATAATAATCGCGGCGGTCCCTGTCAGAGCCAGCGGTGCTTTGGCAAAGGCATAGAGGAAGGCGATACCAAGGACAGAACCGGGGATAATGTAGGGCAGCATGGTCAGTGTATCTACGGTTTCTGTGATCACCGACTTGCGGCGGACCGCAAGGTAAGCGATTAGCACACCGAAGGTGATCACCAGGACAATGGCGCACAGCCCGAAGAGATAAGTGTTCGGTATCACCAGCGGATTCTTTGAGAAGATCGTACGGTAGTTTACCAGAGAAAATTCACTGGTGAAAATACCCGGTGTCGATTCTTTCAGGAAGGATGTAACAATGACGGTCAGCTGCGGCAGCATGGCGAGAAATACGACAAAATAGACAAAGATATGGCACAGTATGTTCGGCAGCGTGCGCAGTGTTCTCGGCTGCATGGGTTTGAGCGCGGACATGGAATAGGAGTTCCGTGCCGCGATCCAGCGCTGCAGGAAAAAGAAGATCATTGTGATGAGCACGATGATCACGCACAGTGCAGCCGCAAAGTTTGAGTCGTTGGTCACTTCACCCATGAACTGGTTGTAAAGCACCACCGGATAAGTCCGGTAGCCTTCCCCGATAAGCATCGGGGTGCCGAAGTCGGAGAAGACGCGCATGAATACCAAAAGGGACGAAGCCAAAACTGTCGGCAGCACCAGCGGCAGGATGATCCCGGTCACGCGCTGGAAGTTGTTGGCGCCCAGACTTTCGGCAGCTTCATTCAGAGAGTTGTCAAGGTTTTCCAGGGCTCCCGAGACATACATATAAACCAACGGGAAAGACTGAAGCGAAAAGACCAGTACGATACCCCAGAAACCATAGATACCTTCAAATTGGATGCCAAACAGACTGTTGATAGCCTTGGTGAACAGGCCTTTCCGGCCAAGCAGCTGGATCCATGAATAAGCACCGATAAAAGGCGGAGAGAGGTAGCTCAATACAATGGCGATGTTGAGTGCGCTGCTGCCTTTGATGTTGTATTGCTTGATGATGTAAGCCATAACCAAACCCAGAAAGGCGCAGATCAGTGTCACCACTGTTGTAACCTTGAAAGAGTTCAGTAATGTATTCGTGTAATATTTCCGTGTAAAGAAGCGGGTGAAATTGGCAAAAGTGATCGAACCGGATCCGGGATCGACAACACTTTTATAAAGGATCATCGCCAGCGGATAAACGACAAAAATCAGGAACAGCGCCAGGATCGCCAACGCCAGAAAGGTCCAGATTGGAGAATGTTTTTTATCCTGCATACTACGCTCCTTTCGGGATCAGCGTATTCTTTGTCTCTTTGTCAAATACATTGATCTTTTCCGGTACAACGTTCAGGGAAACCTTCTGCCCGTCCGGGAGAATATCGCTGAGGTCACTGGGCACAACGATCTCCACTTCCTGCCCGTTATTCAGCGTTGCAAAATAATGCAGGGTCATGCCAAGGAACACGGAAGAGTTGATTGTAGCCGGGATGCCGGTCTCACTGCTCTTTTTGATTATGAATTCTTCAGGACGGATCGCGGCGCGTACTTCAGAACCGGCAGCTATGGTGAGTTTAAGCGGAACGCGGTAGAAACTGCCGAAATCAAGGATACCGTCTTTATAGGAAGCGTCGACGAAATTGGACAGTCCGATAAAACCCGAGACAAATTCATTTGCCGGCCGCTGGTAAATATATTTCGGTGTGCCGATTTGCTGGATCACTCCGTTATACATCACAGCGATTCGGTCGGAGATCGCCAGCGCTTCTTCCTGATCATGGGTCACATAAACGGTCGTAATACCGACTTCGTGCTGAATGCGTTTGATAACGTTGCGCATTTCCACACGCAGCTTGGCATCCAGGTTGGAAAGCGGTTCGTCCATCAGCAGCACATCCGGCTGGATGACAATGGCACGGGCCAGTGCGACACGCTGCTGCTGACCTCCGGAGAGCTGAGCCGGCATACGGTTGGCGTATTGATCGATCTTGACCAGGCGCAGGATTTCATCAGCCTTATGATATCGTTCATTTTTTCCCATACCCCTGTTTTTCAATCCGTATGCGACGTTGTCACGGACATTCATATGCGGGAATACCGCATAATTCTGGAACACCATGCCCATGTTGCGTTTATTGGTCGGGATATCATTGATACGTTTTCCATCCACACGGATCTCGCCGGCTTCGATGGAGTTGAACCCGATGATCATGCGCAGCAGGGTCGTTTTTCCGCAGCCGGAAGGGCCCAGCAGCGTGAAAAACTCTCCCGGTTTGATCTCCGCAGAAAGTCCTTCGATAACGATGTTATTCTGGTATGCTTTTGTTACATTATCAATTTCAATTGAAACACCCATTTACTCTCCTCTCTTTCTATTCAGGTGCCGGGTATCAGGTTTCAGGTGTCAGATATAAATATTCTGACGATGCAAGATAGTTTGTTCTCTGATACTTTTTATAACAACATATGAATAGAAAATACATTTCTTTCAAAAAGACGGGAAGTCCGAGGCTTCCCGTCTGTAATTTTTCTTTTAGTTTTCCACAGTTTCCGTAGGTGTCATAAATCCCGTTTTTGAATAATCTTTCTGAGGGGAAGGGAATACCTGATCCCTGACACCTGAAACCTGATCCCTCAAAAGTTATTCGAGCGTCATTTCCACGTGATCGAGGTAAGTCGCAACGATGGTGGGTTTCATTTCAGCGATGTATTTCGCGGAATAGGTGTCGAACAGCTTGAGATCTTCGGTCGGGATCATCTTCGCGTTGGTCGGGACACCCATGCGCAGCGGGCGCAGGTTCAGTTCCGCGGCAACAGCGTTCTGGGATTCTTCGGAAAGCACGAAGTCTACGAACTTCTGGGCGGCTTCCATGTGCGGGGCACCTTTGATGATCTGGACGGATTCACCCGGGAAGATAACGCCTTCGGAAGCGTAAACGACCTTGACCGGGCGTTCGCCGGCAGCTTCGAGTTCAACACAGGGGTCTTCATAGCTCAGGCCGACAGCGTATTCACCGTTGGCAACGCCGTTGTAAACCTGAGAAGAGGATGAAGCGATTTTTCCGTCCAGGTTGACAAGGAATTCGTCGATGAAATCCCAGGCTTTGTCGCTCATCGGGTCGCCGTCACCCATGCCGTAGAGCATACCGATCAGGCACTGGAATGCGGAGGAAGAGTTTGCCGGGTCGGCAGAAATGATCTTGCCCTTCAGCTGCGGCTGGGTCAGGTCGGCATAGCTGTTGATTTCGATGCCCATATCTTTGAGCATGTCGGTGTTGACGATCATGACATTCGGTTCAGCATATGCGCTGTTGAAGCAGTTGGTGCCGTCATTCTGGAAAGCGGGCATCAGCTTGTCATTTTCAGTCGGGACATAGACTTCGAAGAGATCACGGTTGGCAGCCAGCATGGTTTCATCGGCAGCCCAGTGGATGTCAACAGTCACATTGCCGGATTCAACTTCAGCTTTGACACGCTGCAGAACCTCACCGGAAGAACCGGTGATCATTTCAACCTTGATGCCGGTTGCCGCTTCGAAAGCGGGGATGACAATGTTGTTCAGACGTTCATTGCGGGCGGAATAAATGACCAGTGTATCCTGAGCCATGGCCATACCGCATACGGAAAGCAGCATCGCGAGTGCTGCGAGACAAATCAACAATTTTTTCATATTTCCTCCATAAAATTTTTCCAATTGTCTAACAATAAGACTTTACAGAATCATATCATGAAATTTATTTCTTACCCAAGTGTAAAATCACAAAAAAATCCATGATATTAATCCCGATTTGTCAAATTCCGCGGAAACTGAAGGTAAAGGAAAGATCCTCTCCTGCCGGCAGCAGATATTCCGGATGCGTCTTTGCACCCCAGCTGTCGTCACCGCCGACACCCATCTGCTGCAGGGCGACACGCACCACACTGTAATGTACGGGCGGCAGCTCGTAAGCGTGGGCGGCATTCTCAATTTCATGCGGTGTCCAGGGCAGAACATTGACGGAAAGATCTTTTCCGGAGAATCTGATCCCGCGTCCTTTAAGGTCGGTCAGTTCCAGCCAGCGGACCCCGCAGTGGTTGCCGCATTCTTGCGGGACCGGATAACGTGCGAAATTATCCATCACCTCATTCCGGTAAAGCCCAAGCTTTGCACCTGTCAGGCGGTCAGCATAAGTTTCATCTGGTCCGAGTCCATACCAGCGGACATGATCATAGTCGGCATCAAATTTGAAGAGCATACCGAATTCCGGCATATCCCGCAGGCCTTCAACAGCCTGATAAGAAAGCGTGGTCCGGATCGTTCCGTCCCCAAAAACCTCATATGAGACTTTGCAGCTGCTTGCCGGTGTTGTCGGCATAAAATACCGGTAGGTAACGAGGACACTGTCAGCTTTTTCTTCCACAGCTGGATAGAGGTCGTAATCCATCCCGTTTCTTGGAGTTATATAAAGGCTGGCGATCTTCCATTGGGCATAGCGCTGCGGCATCAGGTTCCCCATATCATTATCGATGGGGGCACGCCAGAAGTTCGGCATCGGGATTTTTTCGATCAGTTCCTTCCCGGCAAAGTTATAGGAGGTCAGCCCCGGCTGGATGGCGGAGAACTGTGCGGAGAAATGCTTCCCCCGTACGCCGACAACTGATTTCCCGCGGACAACTGTCAGTGCTTCTTTGGAGATCCGGCTTTTCTGCAATACCGGGAATACCTTCTGTCCGAAAGCGATCTCATGTCCCGCTTTTGCCCACAAACAATCTTCCCTCAGGCGGAAGGATACGGTCAGTGCAAATTCAGGTTCTTCTTTGCCGAGACTGATTGCGGCGGATTTATGAGTCTCCATTTCCTTTAGCAGCGCTTCAGGCCAGAGAAATACCATTTCCGAGAGAGGCTCAACTGAAACCGGGATCTCCTGTTCCCGGATCGTTTCACCATTCATCTGCAGAATGATCACTGTCCGGTATACATCGGTATTCGTGAATAAAAAGCGGTTCTTTACAAGAAATCCGTCATCGGTGAATTCCACCCGTATATTCCGATAATTAAAACGGATCTCCTGCATTTTCGGCGAAGGAGCCCGGTCACCACCATATACAATACCGTTCCCGCTGAAATTGTAATCCGTGGGACGTTCCCCAAAATCACCGCCGTACGCCTGGAACCACTGACCGTAACGGTCCTTCTTATAAATCGTCTGGTCCACATAATCCCAGATAAAACCGCCCTGGAAATGCGGTTCACGCTCTGCGAGATCGGTATATTTATGCATGGCACCGCAGGAGTTGCCCATCGCGTGCGTGTATTCACACATGATCAGCGGTTTTTCAGGGTGTTCTTTTAAAAATGCTTCCACTTCCGGAACCGGTGTATACATGCGGCTTTCGATATCGGTGGTATCGTTATAGCTCCTGTCCCAGGTGATGCCTTCATAATGGACCGGACGATGCGGATCAAGCTGACGGAACAGCTCACTCATCTCGTAAATGACGTGTCCGCCATATGCCTCATTGCCGCAGGACCAGATAATAACACTGGGATGATTCTTGTCCCGTTCATAGGTCGAACGGACCCGGTCCAGTAAAAGCGGCGCGAATTCTTCATGGTCCTTCGGGACAACATAATCCGGATCAGCTTTTTTGCGCAGATACGCATCCCAGCTGCCATGGGTTTCCATGTTATTTTCATCAATAATATATAAGCCATAGCGGTCGCAAAGCTGATAAAGCTCCGACTGGTTCGGATAATGGCTGGTGCGGATCGCGTTGATGTTGTTCTGCTTCATGGTCACGATGTCCAGAAGCAATTCATTGTGGTTCGGCACCCGGCCGCTTATTGAACTGAAATCATGCCGGTTGACGCCTTTGAATACCAGTCGTTTCCCGTTCAGTAGCAGGATGCCATTCCTGATCTCGATACGCCTGAAACCGAATTCCTGGGGGATGATCTCCGTAATATTACCGTTTTCGTCCAAAACCTCTGCGATCAGGGTATAAAGATTCGGATGTTCCGCGCTCCAGAGCAGCGGGGCGCTCACGTGAAATTCAGTTTCGCATTCTTTGGCAAGAGGAACAGTTTGTTCTGAAATACTGCTTTCACCTGCCAGTAAAGACAGCCGCAGCGTACCGGTCCCGTGTCCTTTTACGCAAACGGCAAGTGTTCCGGAGCTGAGATCCTCGTTCAGAAGCGGCCGGACAGAGAGATCAATAACGGCAGTTTTCGGCTGTATATACAGAAAGACATCACGAAATATCCCGGAAAAGCGGTAAAAGTCCTGATCCTCAAACCAGCTGCCGGGCGTCCATTTCCAGACCCGCAGGGCAAGACGGTTCACGCCATCCCGCAGTACGTCCGTCAGGCGAAAATCCGATGGCGTGAAGCTGTCTTCACTGTAACCGATATATTCCCCGTTGAGCCAGAGCGCGAACCCGCTTTCCACACCCTGGAAGGAAATGCAGACATCTTCTTTCTCAAAGGACGCCGGCAAAACAAAGTCACAGACATAATCCGCCACCGGGTTGAAAACCTCCGGCATTTCACCCGGCTTCAGCTCTGCCTGGCAATCCCACGGATATTGGGTGTTCACATAAGCCGGTTTATCATAGCCTTCCATCTGGATATGAGCCGGGACCCGGATCTCATCCCATCCGGAAAGGTCCTTTTCGGGTGACTGGAACCCGTCATCCGGTGCGGCAGCGGGGTTTTTGGAATAGCGGAAACGCCATATTCCATTCAGATACTGTCTCAGGCTTGATTCCCCGGAATGCATTTCAGCCGTGTTCCGATAGGCAGTGAAATCCGCGTGAGCCGGGAGACGTACGTCTTCAAATACCGCGGGGTTTTTTACAATATCATCAAAATTGAATTCACTCATTGATCTTCCTTTGTTCATAAAGCCGGACAGGTGTTCAGCTTCTTTGTCTTTTTTCAAAAAAACGCTCCCCGGAAAAACATTTGTCCTTTCCCGTAGCGGCAGTAACCGAACTCAAAAAGGTTGTGAAAATGAAGTTCACCCGACCGTTCCGGGTCTCCGTAAATGCCATACCATTGTTCTCCTGCCAGTCCGATCACACTCTCTGACTGGGGAAGTTCATAGAAGCGAAATTCAATGGTTTTCCGTCTTGTCCGGCTCATTTTATTCTCTGATATTTTTTATTCAGGACGGAGCACACAGGGACTGGAAATCAGCCATGAAAAGCCTGTCACCTGTATCCCCCGCCCGGTTCTGCGCGGCCGCCCTTAACCTGACTAATATCGCAGTAAAAAGATGCGGGCAGAATATTGTTCAGGTATTTTCACTGTCAGCGAAGATGTCCCGGGATTATAGCTGTAAGAGCAGGGCGCCTCAGCAGGATACAGTAATTGAACCCTGACCTTTTTGTCCTGAAGGAAGCCGATGGGCAGATTGATGGTGTCGTTTTCGGAGCTGCGGCGCCAGACCGCCACATAAGCCCGGCGATTTGTACGAAGACCGAGGCTTACCCATGGATCATCGTAATCGGATAATCCAAGCGGCCAGAAGGCAAAGGAATTGCGGATGTCGTTCCGCATGCGTTTATAGACCCGGATACCCTCTTTTACCAGTTTTTTCCCGGACGGGTTGATTTGGGCCAGGTGGCCGGATTGATGAATGCGCAGCATCATGGCGTTGACCATATTGAAGGCTGTCTGTTCATCGTCTCCGTCCGCGAGCGGGTAACTCCAGACAGCCGCCTGTTCCGGAGTCAATACCGAGGGTGCGTTTGCAGCGATCGTCGCATAATAACGGTAATCTTCCACATCGGAAGTGGATTGGATGGAATAGCGGGAGAGCATGGCATAATCCATACGCAGTCCGCCGCTGGAACAGTTTTCGATGATCAGCTCCGGATAACGGGCAAAAACCGCGTCTAGCCAGGCCAGATAAGCCCGTTCATGTTCCAGCAGACCATCGCCATAGCTGTCGGAATTGATTTCCGTGCCGATGCCGGGTTCGATGTTGTAGTCCATCTTGATATAACCCACATGATACTCGTTTACGAACCTGTCGATGATCTCATCGGCAAAAGCTCTCACTTCCGGGTTGCGGAAATCCAGCTGGTAACGGCTGCGGTCATATACCCGTTTGCCGTGGCGGCAGAAGAACCAGCTGTCCGGCAGCTTCTTAGCCAGTTCGCAGTTGATCCCCATGACCTCGATCTCCAGCCAGACGCCTGGGATCATCCCTTTGGACCGGATATGGTCCATCAGCCATTTAAGTCCTTCAGGGAAGCGGCCCGGCGCGGGTTTCCATTCCGCGACACTGTCCCACCAGAATCCGTCGGAATACCAGCCGGCATCGATGACATAATAATCACAGCCTGCTTTTGCCGCGGCATCGATGAGAGGGAGTTCTTTTGCGGTAGTCGGATCTGCCCAGAGGCAGTTCATGTAATCATTAAAGATCACCGCCATTTTTTCGTTATCCGTGTTGGGGCGGCGGATGCGGCGGCGGTATTTCGTCATCTCTTCATTGGCTTTTTCAAACCCGCCGCAGACCGGGCAGACAGCCGCCGGGACGGTGACAAAGCGGTCTCCCGGTTTCAGATCTTTTGACCAGTGTGCCCAGGTCTCACTCGGACCGCTGAGCTGGAGGTAAAGAAAACCTGTCTGGTCGCTGATCTCCCAGTGCCAGGAACCGTTCTGTTCGATCTGCCACAGCAGGCTTTCGCCGCTTTCCGTATCTTCCAGAAATCCGGCGGGAATATATTCCTTTGCGGACCAGTTGCCGATATTGGTAATGCTGATCGTTTTGGAAGACCGGCTTGCGTATTCCGGTTGGTTCAGGCAGATCCCAAGCTCCGGCAGGGTATAGGTTTTCCACTGGATCTCCCGCTGCCAGGAGTTGTGGGGAATGGAAAGCAGCAGCTTCTCGTCGCGCTTCTGCAGTCCTCCCTTTCCGAGACCGGTAAGAGCAAAGGAGGAAACATATTCCAGCGTCTGTGTTTCCGTCCCGATATTTTCGACCTCCGTCCAGCTGCGGACGGCCGCGATGCCGTCATAGAACTGGAAACAGCTGTGAACGACAAGGCCGGTTTCCCTGTCGGAAGTGACGAAGATGAGTTTGCGCCCGAATTCATTGCGCTCATCGAGGTATTTGTCAAATTTCAGCCGGTATCCCGGCGCGGTGACAACGAATTTGGTTCCGTGACGTTCTTCAGGACGGTCGAGCCCCGGGACCTGTACTTCCACGAGTCGGAATCCCCGCTTGTTTTCGTTCGGGATCAGCGTGGGGTCATAAGGCAGCGCGGAAAAATGCAGCAGCTTCAGCGTCCCGTCCGCCGCTTCTTCCAGGTTCATATAGATTCCGTTTTCATGGATCTCGATCATTTTATTATCAGCGAAATCTTTGGTCGTTTCTTTCATAATGCTGCACCTTTCTTTTGTCTCCGTTTTATGCTGATCGGCAGCCTGAATGCGGATCAGGTTGATTTCTAAATCATATAAATTATAACGACATGCTGAATTATTTGGGAGATAAAACTGCCAACCACCAACTATCAACTAATTTCTAAAATCCCCTTGACATTCTAAAAATAATGTGCTAATATATATTTTGTAAACGAAATTACAATATTGTAATTTCTAAAAATTATAGAAAGGAGAGCATAACGGGATGGACGACCGGCTCGTAACCGAAATCACGGATCAGGAAATCAAAGAGATGTACGACCGCATTGTGGCGGCCG
>CACYHU010000109.1 GCA_902774215.1 uncultured Chloroflexota bacterium | reverse complement strand
ATCGACTGCGAATGGTGGCACTTCACCCTCGCCGACGAGCCCTACCCGGACATGTACTTCACCTTCCCCGTTTCGAAAGATTCGCTCTTCAAATAGCGTTAAAATGGTCTTATGCCAATAAGTTTTTTGTTGTATAATCAATTTAACACGAATTAGCAGGAGGGAAAAATGAAAAAGACTGTACTTTTCATGTTGCTGGCCGTCTTATTGCTGACCATTTCTGTCTGCAGTGCGGATATCTCCGGGAAAGGGATGAATCATCAATTGCTGCTTCAGATCGAAGAAAATCAACAAGAGGATAAATCTCTTTATGACCGGGCATACGCGCTTTATGAAAAAAAGAATTACTACAATGCCCATGAGCTGTTTATCCAAAGCCAATACGGCGATTGGGAACGGATGGCAAAAAAGTGTGTCCGCCGCTGGCCTGCTGACGGTGAGATTTGGCATGATCCCTCCCAGTGGCTTCGCGATACGGAAGTGACCTTCCGTGTGGATCAGCCGGAGGATACTGCTATTTTCATCGTTGTCTACAAAAACAATGCTCCGGTATCAAAGGTTTTCATCGGAGGTCCCGGTGAAGTCACGGTCATGCTTCCTGGCAATGGAAAATACATGATCAAAGACGGGGTTGGGTCCGAGTGGTATGATGAGGATGACATGTTCGGACCGGATGGAGCTTATGAGACCATGACCTTCGAACCTGATGATTCCGAGACCTATTATTTTGAACAGCGGCTTTCTTATATGATCACGATCAACATTGAGGATGTTATCGGTGAAGACATCGGTTCCGAAGACCTGGACTGGAAAGATTTGTAAAGCTGCAGGATAAAAGGGTGTCAGGATGATCAAAAAATTATTATTCATTGCTTTATTTTTAGTCTTTTCCGCCCTGTGCATGTGCCCCGGCACAGCGGCCGCGCAGGATATCGATGTAGATAATATGACAAATGAACAGCTTATGCAGCTGCTCCAGTCGATCATGCAGAAGCTCGAGGCAGATAATGCCGCTTCCCCGGCAAATGAAACCGGCGGAACTGAACCGGCAGAAATTGAAAAAACTGCTGTTCCGGAACCGGCTGAAAATTCCGTTCCTGCTGCGGAAAAGCGGAATTTCCGGATATATGAAAACAAGAAACTCGTCATCGGTCGGATGCCCGAATCTTATTTTTACCGTATCGACGGCTCCGGCGGCAGTACCGTGGGGAATGACGGCGGCAATGATGGTAATGACAGTGAGGGGAAGACCTATCAATATGGCGGAATATGGGGTTCAACAAGTTATCCGTACGATCCTTCGCCTGGTTTTAAACCTGTAGAAGACACCGGAATTGACTGGGTAGATCCCGATGATTGGTCATATATATTCGACCCCTTTTAAATTGGGGCAGCTTATCTGCCGGCAGAGGGAAGGGCAGTCCTCCGGGCCATCCGGCATGCCCGGCAGTTCAAAAGGCTTTCAGTATTAATAAAAAGGAGAGACTCATGAGAAAAAAAGGCGCTTATTTGATATTATCTTTGGCTGCAGCTTTATTCATGCTGTTCTGTTTTTCTGCTTCCGCACAGGATGTAGATATAGATAATATGACAAATGAACAGCTTACGCAGCTGCTCCAGGCGATCATGCAGAAGCTGGAGACAAATAATGCCGCTTCCCCGGCGGAGGTTCCATCCGTGACGGTACAGGAAAATACGGAGTCCGTTCCGACCCCGGAGACGGCTGAAACTTCCGGACAGTCCACGGAAAAACGGCAATTCCAAATCTACGAAAACAAAAAACTCGTCATCGGCCGCATGCCAGATTCCTACTTTATCCGTATCAATGAAGGCGATGGCAGCGAGAATAACGGAAATATAGACGGCGGTTATGGCTGGGAAGATGACGATGGCGGTTATGGCTTTATCTCGTGGGGCGATATTGTAATTCCCCCGGGACAAAATTTGTGGGGAACAAACAGCCCGAACGGCTGATCTGCACTTCCTGCAGGATATGAGTATAAGAATCCAATGAAAATTCCCGGATATTCCGGGATTTTTCATTGTTTCCCCTTCGGCTGATACCACAGTACCGATATTGTTGCACCCACACCTGATATAATCCGTACCAGCATTGGTACAGTTGTATCAGGTGCATCTGTATCACGACGCGCGAACATACCACGACGTGCATCTGTACCACGACGTGCGTCTCTACCTCACCGCGCAAGAATCGCACGACATCCAGATCCGCCGCGCAGATATAGAAAACGAAAACGGTTCCGCATCGGCGGAACCGTTTTCGTTAACATCATTCTTCGTATCGATCTTATGCCGCAGCAGCCTTGACGATATCGGTGAAATCCGGAGCCTTCAGCGAAGCACCGCCGACGAGAGCGCCGTCGATATCAGGCTGACCGAAGAATTCAGCCGCATTGTTCCCCTTCACGGAACCGCCGTAGAGCACGCGGATCGCCTGGGCAGCATCTTCGCCGTACATGGAAGCATAGGGCTTGCGGATGTAGTCAGCGATGACTTTGTTTGCATCCGGGCCGGTGGCAGCGAGGCCGGTGCCGATAGCCCAGACCGGTTCATAGGCAACGATAATTTTCGCGGCGTCTTCAGCGCTGAGTCCCTTCAGGCCTTCCAGAACCTGTCCGGAGACGACTTCTTCAGTCTTCCCGCCCTGATTTTCTTCAAGTGTTTCACCGACGCAGACGATCGGGGTCAGTCCGTGCTTCAGTGCGGCAAGAGTCTTTTTGTTGACGGTTTCATTGGTTTCACCGAAGTAGGTGCGGCGTTCGCTGTGACCGATGATGACATACTGACCAAGTTCAGCAACCATGTCCGGAGCTACTTCACCGGTGTAGGCACCTTTTTCTTCCCAGAAAAGATCCTGGGCGCCGCATCCGATTTCTGTATCCTTTACACACTGGGAAACGCAGTAAAGGGCGGTGAAAGGCGGGCAGACTACACGGTCAACTTCGCTGATCCCATTGATCATCGGGATAAGTTCTTCCATCAATTTAACACCATCAGCAACGGTTTTGTTCATTTTCCAGTTGCCGGCGACCATCGGTTTACGCATAATTTTATTTCTCCTTATTGGTAAAAAAGGGATCATATCCCTTAGAATTCACTTTTATCATTATAAAACAGATTTACATGTTGGACCCATGTTTATAAAAAATCGTGAACAGGCACATAAAATTTATTTCCAAAACCTGAAAAAAAGCCCCCCGGTCGAACCGGGAGGCTTTTGCTGTAAGATCAGTTTTTACTGCGCAGACGGCGGACACCGATTATGACCAGCATCAGGCCGGCGAGCAGGCCAAGCAGGGATGGTATATTCCATCCTTCAGCCATACCGGTATGCGGCAGTTCCTCCGGTGTTTCCTGAACGGCAGGTGTTTCAAGAGTTTCTACGACAACGGCTTCGACTCTTTCCGCGGAAGAACTGACCGCGGGTGTTTTTGTCGGTTCCGGCAAAGGAGTTGTCAGTGTCACCTGCAGCGCTGTTGTCTGTTCTTTTTCTTCTTCATCTTCCTCATGCAGGGCCGGATCATCCAGGTCTCCATCCTTGGATTGGATCTGTTCACCGGTCTCTGCCGGAGTTTCCGTCACATCCAGACGAACAGGTCCCTGAGCTGTGGCTGTCGGCATCATGAGAATGGTTATCGGTGTAGCAGTGGGCTGTATGACAGTCGGTGTCGGGGACAGCTGGACCACCATGACCTGTGGTGTGGGTTCCTGGGTCGGGCTGCTGCCAAAGATGTTGTGGAATACATTCACGATCCAGTTGGATTCTTCCGGTTCGGCAGTTGGAACGGGTGTCGGTATCTCAGTCGGCTCCTGTTCGGGAACTGCTGTCCCGGATCCGTTATCAGACTGGGCATGATCTTCACCAAAACGGGCTGTCTGCAAAGCCCTGGTTTGATCAGCGGGGAACGGCAGCAGTGAGACCTCGATTGGCAGATTATTCTCAGGAGTGTTTTCTGATGTTCCGTCTGTGCTGTTGGCTGATGCCTCGGCATTCAAAACAACACGGAGCGGTGTTTCATCCAGCCAGACCACCGGTTCTGTTGTTTGTTTTGACGGGATCTCATCCCCGCTGAGCTCTGTCAGCTGAAGTTCGTATGGTTTCCCTTCCACGGTAAATACGGAAAGCTGCTCTTCTTTCTTCGGCATGGCAGCGGGTTCCTGAACAGTACCCGGTGTCGGGACGGATCCGTTTTCATTTGACAGGTCACCTTTATCGGTTTCAGCAGGAGAAGCTTCTGTGCCGGCGGACGCCGCTGTTTGGCTGCTATTGTCCTCCGATGATTCGTTTTCGCTGACTGCTTCCGCTTCACCCTGCGGTTTGATCGTAATGGAATAAGCCTTGTTATCCAGCCAGACAACCGCGGTGGAATCTTCGGATGTGCTGATTTCGGCTGTGGTTTCAGCTTTTGGATCAGATTCAGGTGCTTCTGGTTCAGAAGATGGTTTTTTCTCCGCCTGCGGAACCGTTTCCGCCGGACTTTCCGGAATATTTGTTTCTTTAACCGGAACAGAAGCCTTTTCCTCCGGAAGGGATGAGGCGGGTTCGGAAGTAACGGGGGTCATTTCCATGAGATAGGACCGGGTCCCGATTTGCACGACTTTTTGAGCATCTGCTCCCGGAAGTGCCTGGATTTCCGATTCACTGACCGGTTCAAGGCGTACCTCATAAGGCTGTCCGTTCAGAAGGTAGTATTCAGAGGCCTTTTCATCCTGTGAAGACGTGCTCTGTTTCATTTCGTTTTGGATTTTCACTTCATAGGGTTTCCCGTCGATCCAGTATACATCTGTATTATTTTCAGCCGTGATCTGCGGATCTGCATCACCGTTTTCGTCAACCGAAAGCGGTGCGAGCTCCATATCGATCCCCATTATCGTGCCGTCAGTAAAAATCGGCTGGATATACTGGGAGTTCATCATATTTCCCTGTGAAATAAAATGTGCCTCAAGTTCGGACGGGTCAAGTTTCTCATCGTTGATCCCTGTGAATATGGCTGGTTCAAAAGAGACCGGCTTAGCGGTGGATACGGTGATCGAGGTTTGAGCGGTGTTTGCTGTGTGCAAAGCCGGCTGACGGGCAGCCACTATACCGCCGATGACAGCAACACCGGCAAGGATCATCAGCCAGGAGGGTATTTTTCCTCTCGGGTCTTTTTCATTTTTTTTCTTCTTTTTGTCTTTCAGACTGAATTCTTGGTCGAAATTATCCGGTTTTAATTCCATGGTTACTCTCCATATTCTCAGCGATTCAGCCGGGGTTTATCATCATGCAGTAATTCAATATTATTGATGGGCAGAGTTATGTTTGTGTCCGCGTCGATGCATATGGCAGCGCGGTCGCCTATCGGTTCAGTATTCCCGTCAGCACCATTTTCCTGCGGAAGCAGTTCTGTGATATATCCGATCTCACCTGCATAATAGCCGTCCAGGATGCGTACACGGCTTCCGACGGAAACATCCGACATCCCGCTGTTTTTGTTTGAGGAGATTTCCTCCTGCGGGATGATGATCTCCGCGGTCTGGGGCATGTTTCCCCGTGCCGGGGCGGAATACAGGTAAGCGCATTTTATAATGTTTTCACCGAGTACATTGTAGATCGGTTCGGAAATACGGCCGGCTCCGATACTGTCTGTTACGATAACAGGAAACGGAAGCTGTTCAGCAATCGGCAGCAGTGCGGAAGGAAGCGAACCAAAGATCAAACCTCCCGGTGAGAGCCTGGCTGAAGCCTGCAGGACATCAGGATCATAGCAGGTGTTGGCAAAGACGACAGAACCCGCCATAGCCATTGACAGACTTTCTGTTGTAAATATGCCATCTTTGGCGATATCAGATAAGGTCAGAAGAATGCCCTGTCCGGTGCGGTTGTTTCCCCACACACCGGCGGCAAATGCGCCGATTGTTTCGATAACCGCACCCCGGTTTGGAATGATTTCAGTTACCGTTCCCGGGAAACCCGCGCTTACAGTTTCAAGATCTTCTGCATCGGATTCAAAGATCAGACTGCCGGAGCATACCCCCAGAAATCTGCCGCTGTACAGGGCGTTGAGCGTCCTTGTTTTTCTGTCAGACCGTCTGGCTATCGGTTCATTGATAGAGACAAAATCGCCTTCATTGATCAAAAGATATTCCTGAACCTGACTGCCGCGGGGAAGTTCAAGTGCCTCAGCAAGGTCGATCGAGAAATGAGTTTTCCAGATTTTTCGCCAGGCAATCTGCATTGTGGGATCAGTGAACTGACCGGGAAAAACCATAACAGTCCCGTTGCGGGTTAATTTTCGGGAACATCGTACCGTACCCGATGAAATGATTTTCGCAGTGGCTGTCTGCATATAATTATTCTCTCCTGACTATAAACCGCTGTCAATCTCTCCAGCTGCCAAGCTCTGTTTTCCATCGATCCAGCAAATGGATTTGTGCACTTCGTTCATCGGGCATATCAAGTTTTTCTCCGCGCATATCAAATACGAGACCGAAGCAGCCTGCCTTGAAACCGATCGAAGTCCAGGTAGGTACCCCCGGTATTTTTACGGTTTTATTTACATTGAACCAATCCAATTCATAATACCGGCCATATTCAAGCGGGATCCGTTTGATGCCGCCCTGGATAATATCAGCCTTTTCAATATTTCCGCTCTCGTCCCGCAAAGAGACACTGAAAGCTCTTTTACCTTCTTTTAATCGGGTTGTCGGTGTGACGACGCGGCCAAGATTAAGGAACATGGCCGGTGATGTGACCTGGGCTGCCAGTTCACGGTTCACCCCGGCCAGGCCTCCCACGGCACTGGCGAGTCCGTTCATATCCAGATAGTAATCCGTCATGCCGAAAGGATGCAGGCTGTTCATCCCGATTCGGAGAGCGTCTCCGGGATCCTCGACATTGCGCATCACCGCCCCGCCGAGGAGGACCATCCCTAAAGTTCCGTCTGTAAGCTGTTCCTTCAGCGGATTCTTTTCAATGGCTGATTTAATGAGGAAGAGCGCAAGCGCCTGTTCGATTTCAGCCGAATAACTGTTCGCCGGGATAAGCTCCGGGTGTACGGATTTATTCAAAATATAATCGTTTAGTTCGCTTTCCTTTAATTGGAAACTGATCCAGGGCAGTATTTCGGAAGCGGGTACCGATTCCAGAAGATTTGGAAGGGTATGCCCGATCCCTGCTTCAGACCTGCTCATTTCCAGTCCGAGGTTTGCGCCAAAGGCGGCAATCGTCCGGTTGGCTCCGACCTCGATGCCCAGGACAGAGTGATTTGCACGGTTGATCCGGCTGAGCAGACGGATACAACGCCCATAGGCAAAATCGCCGGATATGGCGGCGCATCCTGTTTCCTTCTGAAGCTGTGAAATGGCCGGATTATTTTCCCTGCCGAAATTCAGCATACATTTCTGGAATGCCGTAGTCGGCGATAATACCGGCTTCTCGGTTCCGATGATGTTATCGGAGAAGCTTATATCTGTCAATAAAGGATGGATGGACGGTTATTTTCATCAATGCTTTTGCAGGCCAGCAGCAGAATTTCCCCGAGCCTGTATACTGCCTGTTCCGCTCCATGTTCGGATCCGCCGCTGATGAGTACGATATCAGGATCAGCGGCAGTGAGTGCCCCGACGTTGTCTGTCATGGATCTGCCGTCCATGGCACAGATTTTTGCGGAGGCTCTCAAACCGTTTTTTGTCAGGAGTTCCTCCATGGCCTTTATGGAAGTCCCGTTCGTCAGTCCCATCAGTACGACACGCGGCATCTCACCGCCGCTCCAGGTCAGGATCACCTGGTCTGCGCCGACCATTCCAAGCTTTTGCGGCGATATGATCCTGCCCGCGTCATCAAGAAAGTACAGTACGGCCGGAGGTTGTCCCGGTGAAACGATAGCGTCCGTTTTCCCTGTCGAAGAGACTGACACGGGTGTTGATCGCACCGATATCAATTGTCAGTACGACATCTATGGTTTCATCCTGGGTCTCAGGTTTTTTCTCCTGCTTGATTTCCATCTGTGATCCTTCATTTCACAAGAGATTGGATCGTACCGATCAATCCCGAAATATGGTTAACGAATATATTGGCGGCTGTCACAAACACTGCCGCGGCGACTGCACCGAAGCTGAAACCGATCACAATGCTGCCAAACAGTGAGTCGGAACGTTTTTCAGACTTGTTTTTTCCGGGCAGGCTGTAGTGTCGGGTATACAGCAAAGCTGTGATTGCACTCAGCAGAACCGTTCCTGCTTTTACCCAATACCAGACGTCGGATCTGTTTTCCGGTGAAAGACCGGCGATACGGAATTGTCCTGCCATAGTACGGATGAAAGAAGGGATCGTTGCACCTGCGGCTCCGATAACAAGAATAACCGCACTTATGCTCATGATTATCGTCATAACGATCTTTCCCCCGGTTTTGCTTGCTGTGTATGCTTTACAGAATAGCAGCAGGATACCGGCAGTGACAAGCACTGCCCTGATGATGCGGATCGTGCTGAGCTGGGCACGATCGTTGATCAGATCAAGGATCAGCGGGTAAAAATAGCTTTCTGCCAAAAGCACACATATATAAGCGGAAGCGGCGCCGATCAGGATCGATGCTGCCAGCCGAAAGAGATAATTATCCCCGAAAATCAGACTGAAGGCGCACAGGCTGAGAAACAGCCCTCCGATCATAAAAGCAAGTTCATATCCTTCAGCCATTTTCGGGCTCCTTTTCAGTGTTTTGCTGTATTTCTTCGGATTTGACTTTGGATTTTCTTCCATAATCCGGTTCTTTGCTCATGGCTTTTCCGATAATTCCAAAGACCCATGCCAGGGGAACCAGTGCTGTAAGATACCAGACTGATGCCTGTGTGCGGCTGACGGTATTGTTTTCTTCACCGTAATTTTGGATATCAGCATCATTCGTCAGCATGCCGTTCACCAATCCTGCCTGACGGTAAGATGAAAGCAGCGGTTCCAATTGTCCCGGTCCCATTACATGAAGAGAATGTTCGCCTTCACTGACAGCAAGCTGCTCCGCCCAAAAGCGGACAGATGTGCTTTCTGAAGTCAGCAGCCAGGTATGGGTGGGTATATTACCGAAGGCAAGTTGAGAGCGTATGGAAATGATGCCTGCGGGCAGCCATCCGGTAAATTCTGTTTTTTCTCCGGTATGCGGAAGTAAGCGGTAAACAATGGGCATTGCGGCCGGATTGACAGCAGTAACCCGGACTTTGTCCGCATTTTTTTCAAGAGCGGCGATAAGATTTTCTGCCGCGTTATTCATAAGGCTGCTGTAGGCAGGTGTGTAATCCACGACGACAAGCGTTTCTCCGCTGACTGCCTCTGTCTGTTGATAAAATTCTTCAGCTTCCGGACTCGCGGGAATCGCGGGAACGCTGATCGAATCAGTGATGTTCGTATTGAGAATGATAACTGTACCGCAAATTGCAAGTATCGAGAGGAACAAACGTGCCCAGAAGCTGATCTTGCGGTTGTTCTTTTCAACCTGTGGCTGTACAAAGTTCTCAGCCTGAATGATTTTGCCGAGGATCGATGAGATCATCCGCTGTTGATATGTGGTGCTTCCCGGATCTTCCGGAATCCCGCTGCGGGAAAAAGTCCGGTAGGCAGGATCCTCCGGAGACTGCGGGAGAGACATGTCTGCACTGCCGAACAGGTCCCAGGGAATATCCATATCCTCATTGGAGTCATCTTTTCCGGGGATCGTCTCTTCCGAAAGTCCATACGGATCGGCATCTTTTTCCTCAGTTATGTCGTCATCAGGGATGAGCGGGTTGTCTATGACCTGCGGAACGAAAAATCCCCGGAGCGGCTGAAGAAATGAGGACGCTTTTCCGGCATCATTATTTTTTTTGTGTTGATCGGAATCTTTCGGAAGATCAGATGATGGACCGCCTGACTGGTCAGGATCTTTGCCTTCTGTATCCTGTGTATCCTGCGGCCTGGTTTCTTCTGAAGGTACTGCGTCTGCCTTGTCTGTGCCGCCGACTTCATAACCGATGTTCCGCAGTATGCGGTCAAGCGTCGCTGCACTGGCAGCATTGTCTTCATCGTTGATTGTTATCTCGGAAATTTCGACCGAAGGCTCCTCAGCGAATCCGTCTGCCGGGTGATTGCCGGAGTAAAATACGGTTCCTTCCCGGTTTTCGTGCTGTTCGGAAGGTGTAAGTGAACCGGAATCACTGTTCATCTCCTGAAGCAGCTCGGAGATAAGGCTGCCGTTTTCCGGCTGGAACTCTTCAGCTTCCGATCTGCTGTTTCTTTCGCTGTTCCCGGTATCTTCACTGAATAATTCATCGGCATCAGCCACTTTTGTGGGAGAAACACTGTTATCGAGCAGCGGATCATCTGCTTCGGTATCCTTGGCTGTTTCTTCCGATAAGTCCGGCTCAACCAAAGGCGCGTCTTCCTGCCACCATATGGAAAGCTGCTGAGCGGTTTCAGATGGTTTTTTATTGACCGGTTTGTTATTGGACTCATTTATCGGGAAATGATCATCCCATTTCTTTGCCGGACGTTCATGACTGAAATCGGTAAGAAGAGAGATGCTGCTGCTGTTATTTGCATGCGGGAGAGGTTTTCTGTCTTCCCATTTACGGGCCGGCCGCTGCCGCAGAAAATCCGCAATACCCGGGATCTCTTCTGTGATTGTCTTGGGACTGTTTTCGTCAGGTTCTATCAGCGGAGGCTCGGCTATGTTTTGAAGCGGCGGCTGATAAACAGATTCGGCCTTATTATTTTTCTGTGGTTTATTAGCTTTAGCCGGAGGATTTGTCTTACGATCATCCGTTATGCCGAACAGCATGTCGCTGAAGGCATCAAAATCCATCGGCTTTTTCTCACTGGGTTTTAGTTTTGTGGCAAGCCACACCGGCACCGGACTGTCAAGATCGGGTTCTTTTTCATAATCCTGTACAGGCTCGGTGTTTGTGACCTGTTCCTGTTGAACAGGTACAGAATCCGCGGGAAACATTTCACTCGGAAGTGCCTTGAGATTGGCTTTGCAGACCTGGCAGAATTCGCTTCCTTCAGGATTTTCACTGCCGCAGATTGGACAAATGTTTCTGTGAATCATTTATCCTCCTTTGCCGGCAGTTTTCCCGAGAGCAGAAAACGCAGTCCTGTAACTGCTCCGCCGATGGCTATACCGGTCAGTAATCCCATCAAAGCACCCTGCGGAATGCATCGGATCCATTCGATAAAATGTGTGAACCGTTCGGATTTGTTCAGTATCTGCGGGAGATTGCTGTATATAGCGAGGAAAACCAGCATGCCGGCAAAAAAAGAGACCTTTACTGCGGATGGCGTCTGGCTCGGCAGCCGGTATATTGCAAAAATCAGGCTGAGACAGACCAGTCCACCCAATGCGGATTCAAGCGTCTCCTGAAGGAAGTAAATAATGCGGTTCAATTCTGATGATTCGGGCCCTTTGATCAAACCGAGCATCAAAACCGCGAGAAATACGCCGAACCCGATCGTGCGGATAACGCGCATTCCGCCGTCATTTCCCGTTTTGCGTACCTGTGCGATGGCTGTGTCCGCGATAGTGAAAAACAGGAGTGCCGCGGCCAGACGTTCAGCCCATAAATACGTTTCCGCACTGATAGTCTGAATAAGGGGCTGTTCGATAAAAAAGGATACGAAAAGGAATCCCCCGGTGAGGATTGAAAGAATCGCAAACAGTGTTCGTGACTTTTTCATCTTTGATCTTTAGTTCCTTCTCGTCAAAGTAGTCTTTTCGTAAACAAAGAATTATTTTCGGTGAATACCGGAATGATTATACACCTGTCAGACCGATGCCGGCAAAAACCAGAATGGCACCGATAACTGCCCATCGAACGACATCCATCGCCAGAAGGGAAGAATTTGTTTTTTCTGCATGATCCAGAGAGTCGGGAATTTCAGTAAATTGCTCGCCCACATAAACCGCATCCGCACTTACAGCTGCTACAGCCTGTGAGATCAGGTCATCACCTCCAACACAAAGTACTTCCCCTTTTGAATAAAGAACATCGTTTAAGGCAGGTACAGTGCCCATGGAACCGACAGCTAAATGGAGCGCTGATGGCTGCATTTCAAGCGCTGTGAGATTTCCCGCAGTCCGAAGGAATGGTGCAGTTCCGGAAAAGACAGAACCGTCTGCGTAGTAGGAACTGCTGTAATCGGCAGCTTTCATGCCCATCCGCACAGCATCCTTTTCAAGGCTGCCTGAAAAACCGCCGGGGACTGTGATTGCCCAGGGTTCATCGGCGTAGGCCATTTGAGCCGAAACTGTTTCAGTTGCCTGAGCTGCAGCCAGGACAGAACCGCTGCCGAATGCTGCATCCCCTCCGTCACTGATATCGAGATGGATCGGCGCTGATTCTTCAAGGCTTCTTGCAATTCGGCTGCGTATCAATTGGTCTTTTGCCCGATTGTACGCCCTGTTTGCTAATTTGCTTTTGTTTCCAATCAATCTGCAGATCAAATAGATCCCAGCTATAATCAGAATCATAACAGCCGTTATTCTTGTCGTTTGCATTTCAGCCTTCCTTAAAATTTCATTGCCTTTATTAATTGCTTATAAGTATAGCATAATATTAGAGATTTGGTACGAAAATTGCATATATTAAATTTTTTTAATTTTTCTTCTTTTTTATATTAAAAAATTATATTTACTAAATATGCTCTTCATTAACAAAACTCTGACTATATTTATTTTTTAAGCTGAAACCGATCCTGTTTTAAGCTTCGGAAAAAAATATTTAATGTTTTCTTCCGGCAGCATATCGGTACCAGGCAATCAGCATATCGCCAAACACAACGCCTGCAACAATGTCAGTAAGCCAATGGACCCCGGCCAGCAGTCTGGTTACAATGACAACAAGAAGGACCAGGAAAGAGCAGGCTGTCAAAACGGTCTTCAGCGTTTCATTTTTAATGTAGATATTCCATTGGTCAACGGCGGAAACCATCACCACCCAGGCGATCATCGTATGTGTTGACGGGTAAGAGGATTCCAGCCCTTTATCCAGAATTACAGGACGGTAATTAATGATCAGAACCTTATCAAAAAGCAGATAAAGTGATGCGGTGAGAATATAAAGCAGCATCAAAACAGAAAGATTCCGGTCTACATTGGAAAGGGATTTTCGCTGGATCAGCTGGACAAGGAAAAACACTCCGAAGCCCCCTGCAGTGGCGAAGCAGATAATACCTGCCACTTTGCTGATCTTCAGGAATGTTTCATTATGCCCGTATTTGGCAAAAAAACCTGTGTTGATGGATGCAAGTCCGATATTGGTGCCTTCCACACCTAAAGGCTGCACATCGACGGTTTTGACCAGGATCGTCAGCAAAACCGCTGCAAAGGTCATCAGTAATGCTGTTGTAAGGCTTTCTCTCGGTATTCTTTTCATTTTTATCAACTCCTTATATGTTCCCGGAAATAAGCATGGTGCTCTTCCCTCTTCTTTGAAAACAGTCCGGCGTCACCTGTTATGTCACACACGAACTGTCTTTGTGATCCGCCGGACAATTGTCCTGCTGTCAGATGTCTGCCTCTTCGTCTATCGCTTCGATATAGAAGCTTACCGGACGGAATCCGTCGTTGCATGAGATCATTGCTGAGCGTGGGTTTTTCATCCAGCCTTCATAGATGTCACTGCCGCCGTGGGAAAGCGCCAGTACAAACGCTGACATCGAATCCCAGGCGCTCTGGCAAAGTCCTTCAGGTTTCTCCCAGCCGTTCGCAATGAAAACCTCGCCCTCTTTGTGGCAGCAGGCATTCTCTATCGGGTTTTCATATTTATCTGAAAGGTCCGGATAATTTGCCTTCCGTATCACTGTGATCCGGCATTTATTCGCCATTTTTTCACATCTCTCCTTCATGACAGAAATGCAGCGCTGACGCACAGACAGCACAAAATACCTGAAGTTTTTCAGTCAGGCAAAACCCGGCCGAAACTTAGAAACTTGATGAGTATTAAAATGGAACACGAAAAATAACGGGAAGCAGTCTGTTTACCCATGTGTTCTCTCTCCTCACTTTTCAATATGCATTAAACTTCTCTCCGGGCATATTGGATCATTCCGAAAGTTCTCCGTTCAATCAGAATAATCTCATAAATTATAATGGATTTTTATCGAAATGTAAAGAAAAAGTATCCCGAAATCAGCGATTCTTAAAAAAACGCTGATTTATTCGATTTGATTCGAAAGTGACCTGTTTTTGCTAATAACTAAAACTTGGCATATGCGCCTCTGATAGTCTGGAAATATTAGACCCTTGACAATTCAAAAAATTGCCGGGCGGATATAGTGGATCGTCAACTATGCGGTATCAGCAACAGTCTGCTCTGTAATGTTCGAGCTTCGCTTGGTTAAGACTTGTAGCAGGAGTTCTGTAGCCCTTAGTTTCGTCTCAAGTAACATCACCCGGAAGAACAATTGTCGAAAATGGGGTGTCGGGGCAGCGGGTGACCGAAGGTCAGCCCGCGCCTCCGACTGGGAACTCAGGCGTGGGAAGTTTTTTCTGCCACCGGCTGACGCCCGTTCCGCGCCTGCTGCGCAGCAGCATAAGCGCCGGAGGGCAATTTTCTGTTTGATTAGGATTTTTCTTTCGGCTGATTCGTCGAAAGAATAACTGTCTGATTTATGTTAATCATTCTGAGCCGGAAGAACAGATCGTTTCGATTGATTTCATATGCTGTATTCATTGATCAGTGTTTCCCCGGAATTGCTCTCTTGAAATCAAAACGTCACATTTGTTTAAAAATCTGATCTTTTTCTAATCTAATCCTGTTATTATAAATTTTGTTTGAAATGTCTTTATTTTGGCATTAATAAATTGATTAAGATTTTTATCCCGGCTGAAGAGTACATCTCCGGTCAGAGTAAAATCACAGAGGAAACAAATGAGCAGCAGATGGCTGACACTTTTTATTGAATCTTTTCCGAAGATATTGATTCCCGGATTAACAGTCACGATCCCGCTGACTGTGATCGCATTTACGATTTCACTGATCATAGCGATCCTTACGGCGATGGCACAATATGCCCGTGTGCCTGTGCTGACACAAATCATTCGTTTCTATATCTGGATCTTTCGGGGAACGCCTCTGCTTGTTCAGCTTTTTGTTGTCTTTTACGGACTGCCAAAGGTTGGCGTTCTGCTCGATCCCTTCCCGGCGGCCGTGATCGTCTTCTCTTTAAATGAAGGCGCTTATTCATCGGAAATCGTACGTGCCGCACTTGAATCAGTGCCGGTCGGGCAAATGGAGGCAGGTTATTGTGTGGGAATGACCTATATGCAGACCATGCGCCGTATCATCCTGCCGCAGGCAATGCGTACAGCATTTCCTTCGCTTTCCAATTCTCTGATCGCAATGGTCAAAAACACATCACTCGCAGCCAATATTACCGTGACAGAAATGCTTATGACAACGCAGCGTATTGTCGCGCGCACTTATGAGCCGCTGCTCCTTTATCTTGAAGTCGGACTGATCTACCTGATCTTTTCAACGATCCTGACCTTCCTGCAAAGCTGGGGTGAAAAGCGTTTGGGCGCTTATATGGTGAAGGAGGCCTGAGCAATGCTGCTGGAAGCAAAAAAGGTGACGAAAAGTTTTGGTTCTCATGACATCCTGAAAGGGATCGATCTTTCCGTAGATACAGGAGAGGTTGCCGTGATCCTGGGACCTTCCGGTGCAGGGAAAACAACATTATTGCGATGTCTGAACTTTCTCGAGATACCGGATTCAGGGACGTTGATTTTTGAGGGACAGTCGTACACAATGAATCATATGGCACGGACTGAGATCCGGAATTACAGACTGCAGACCGCTTTTGTGTTTCAGAATTTCAATCTTTTTTTGAATAAAACCGCGCTGCAGAATGTGACGGAGGGATTGGTCATTGCCCGGAAAATAGATAAGGAGCAGGCGGAAAAGAAGGGACTGCAGGCGCTTGAGCGGGTAGGTCTTCTCAGCCACAGAGATCACTATCCTCATCAGCTTTCCGGAGGCCAGCAGCAGCGTGTCGCAATTGCCCGGGCATTGGCAGCTGATCCGCAAATCATTTTCTTTGATGAGCCGACCAGCGCGCTTGATCCCGAACTGACCGGAGAGGTCCTCTCCGTGATACGCAATCTCGCGAACGATGGTATGACAATGCTCATTGTGACGCATGAGGTCGAGTTTGCCCGCACGGTTTCCAACAAGACCATTTTTATGGAAAACGGTGTGGTAGTGGAATCAGGCTCGACATCAAAGGTTTTCAATACTCCGGATAAAGAACGTACAGCTGCGTTTTTGAAAAGTTTTAACAGGTTTTAGATCGTATAATACCGGAAACAGAATTCAGAGGAATCGCAGGGTTTACAGGTTTTTATTAATGCTGAACTTCTGTTTCCCGGCTGCAGATTTTTGAGAAAGAAGAGGTTTTATGAAGAGAAATTTATTGTTATCCGTTTTGTTTTGTTTATCAGTCATTTTGGGCGTCGTCAGTTCGGTTTCGGCTGCTGACCTGCTGGATGAAATCAGGGAAAAGGGTTACATGACAGTTGCTCAGGAAGGTACTTATGCTCCCTGGTCTTTTCATGATGAGAATGATGTCCTGACCGGCTTTGATGTTGATGTCGCAAAGGGAATTGCTGAACGTCTGGGTGTGGAAGCCCGGTTTGTGGAAGGCCCCTGGGACGGTCTGCTCGCCGGTGTGGAAGTCGGCCGTTATGACGTTCTGATCAACTCTGTCGGTGTTACCGAAGAGCGGAAACTGAAATATGACTTTTCCGATCCTTATGCTTTCAACAGGCCGATCGTTATTGTACGCGCGGATTATGACGAGATACATTCCTTTGAGGACCTGAAGGGAAAACGGACTGCCAATACCATCACTTCCACCTTCGCTGAAGAGGCGGAAAAATATGGCGCAAAGGTGACCGGTGTCGATGACCTGAATCAGACCATTGAACTGGTGCTTTCCGGACGGTTTGACGCGACCCTGAATACCGAAGTTACCTATATGGATTATATGAAGGCACATCCGGACGCCAACCTGAAGATCGCTGCCTATGGCCCTGATGCCACCTGGATCGCGATCCCGGTCCGTAAAGGTGATCAATCGGCTTCTTTCCTCGATGCGATCAATGATGCGATCGCTGACATGAGGGAAGAAGGAGTCCTTTCGGAACTTTCAATGAAATATTTTGCTACTGATATTACAGATCTCGATTAAGAAAAAAAATATTTTTGTCTTGTCTGATGAACAGCCCCGCAAAACGCGGGGCTGTTTGTCAAATAACCTGATTTTATAATCCTGTTGAATCCTGAATCCGGAACGCTCACTGCTAAATATGGTATAATTTACTGGTTATAAGAATAAGAATACCGACGAAAAGGCGATAAATTTTTATGGAAAATGATAATGTAAACCGAGTTGACCTTGACCAGCAGATGCGGGAGGCATATCTGGATTACGCGATGAGCGTTATTGTATCGCGTGCACTGCCGGATGCCCGTGACGGCTTGAAACCGGTTCACCGCCGCATTCTTTATGCCATGCAGGATATGGGTGTGCGCTCTACGGGAGCACACAAGAAATCCGCCCGTATCGTTGGTGAAGTACTGGGTAAATATCATCCGCACGGGGATGCCTCCATTTATGATGCTATGGCGCGTATGGCACAGGACTTTTCCATGCGCTACCCGCTGGTGGACGGTCAGGGTAACTTCGGGTCCATTGACGGTGATCCCCCGGCAGCCATGCGTTATACGGAAGCCCGGCTGAGCAAGATCACGGATGAGCTGCTTGCGGATATCGACAAGGAAACTATTGATTTTCAGGACAATTTTGACGGAACCTTAAAAGAACCGCTGGTTCTGCCATCCAAGGTGCCGAATCTGCTGCTGAATGGTTCCAACGGTATCGCGGTCGGTATGGCAACCAATATCCCGTCCCATAACCTGCGGGAAGTCAATGCTGCCCTCGCCTATATGATCGACAATTACGATCATATTGATGATGTTACTGTTGAAGACCTGATGCAGTTTGTGAAAGGTCCTGACTTTCCGACCGGCGGTGTTATTATTGGCCGTGAGGGAATCAAACAGGCTTATACGACCGGTAAAGGACGCATTGTTGTCCGGGCCCGTTCACATGTTGAAGAGGGAAAAGGCCGGTTCCACATTGTCATTACCGAGATCCCTTATCAGGTTAACAAAACCACATTGCTCGAACGCATTGCCGAGCTGGTACGCGGTGGGCAGATCACTACGATCCATGACCTGCGTGATGAATCCGACCGGGACGGTATGCGTATCGTCATCGAGCTGAAAAAAGATGCCCAGCCGCAGGCTGTGCTGAACCAGCTGTATAAACATACCATGCTGCAGTCCACCTTCGGGGCACAGATGCTGGCTCTGGTCGATAACCGCCCGGTCTATCTTTCCCTGAAGAGCGCACTGGAGATCTTTATCAAGCATCGCCTGGAAGTCATTGAACGCCGGGCTGATTTTGACCTGCGCAAGGCAAGAGCCCGCTCTCACATTCTGGAAGGTCTGTTGATCGCTTTGTCCAATCTGGATGA
>CACYHU010000108.1 GCA_902774215.1 uncultured Chloroflexota bacterium | reverse complement strand
TCAACAATGCCAGCGAACTCCAAAACAAAATTTCCAAAACTGTTAAAGGTACTCATCAAGCAGGTATTGCTGGAAGAAAAAACAGCGGATGATTCCCTGGTACAGATTTGGAATAAAAAGAATTCCCAACCTCTCCCGGAAAAGTAAACGGAAAAAGGAATATTATGGAATCATTACAATTTCACGGACAAAAGCAAAAAAGGTGCCCACCGCAATCATGACGCAGATACAGGGAACGGATTAATTGCGGGTGAGTCTTATTAAGAACCTGAGACGTAAAACAAATAATACAAGGGAGGCTTAAACAACAAAACATCTTCAATATACCAATATACCGAAGACTAAATTATAAGCGAGTTAGATGGTAGTCATATCAGGCATTTACAAAAACTATTTGCATTACGCAGTGTCTCAATTTACTCTTATAATGGCGAGTAAAAGACAAATCTACTATAGGTAATTGACTTCAACATGACTCAAACGAACTACCCGCGCGGCACCAACCTTTTTTAGAGAGCTTATAGCCCTATTGAGAAAACCGTGCTCTATTTTAGTCATCTAAACTACATTATAGAATGCAGCTTCTAATTAGATGACTGTGATTATCGTACAACAGATAAACAGAAAAGTCAAGTGTTTTTGTGTAAGAAATATATTAGAAATATATTAATATTTTATTAATTATTTAAAGTTAGTTCTTATAGTAGGATATTGATGAGGATCTTCAGGAACAAATGAAAAATATTTTCCATCACATCACCAGCGATGGGTCCTCTGCTAAAAAATTTCAAAATCTGCTGAAGGTACTTGTCAAGCAGGTGATGACAGAAGACCAGATCGCCCAGGATGACCTGGTGAAGCTGTGGAATAAAAAGAAATCCTGACCACATCTGACAGCAGAAATCTCTGGGAGGGTTACATTGTAACCGTCCCATGATGGTTTCATTTGGATACAAAGACCGTTTGTAATCAACCGAAGCCTTTGTACGAAACCTTGGAAATACCGTCAGCACACTCCTCCGGTACCCGGCTATTATGAAGGACCTTGTCCGGCCAGCAATTCATCATACCGTCCGGTTTCCACTACGGAAAAGGTATCTTCTTCGAGCCTCAGATAACAGTAATCGAATTCCCGGTAAGGTGTGTGATTCACGTAAGCCACAATATTGCTGATAGCAGCGCCATGGGTAATCACAAGAACTCTGGTATAAGAATAATTGTCACGAATACCCTTCAAAGCACCGCATAACCTTTCTACCAGCTGATTGATGCTTTCTCCACCGGGAATTGGAGAATCGTAGTCAACAAAAGCCTTCCTGACTTCCTCATGCTGCAGAAACTCTTCTATGGGTTTTCCAAGAAACGCACCCATGTCCATTCCCCGGAGGCGCTCAGAAAAAAACACCGGTACTTTCAGATACGCATTGATATAATTTGCAGTTTCGGTAGTTCGGTAAAGATCAGAAGCAAATACTGCCTGAATACCGGTATTTTTTAATAACTCCGTTATGTACTCTATCTGCTCTTGTCCGGCTTCCGTAAAATGTGTACCGGAATCATCCATGTGGCTTTTGATAATGCCATTCACATTCCAGTTCGTTTGTCCATGTCGAAATAAGCAATATTCCATGTGCTTCCTTTCCTCTCTACACTCTCTATTGTCCCACAATTCCAAATTTTTCATGTAAAACATCCAGCATAATATCATTCCACGAAGCGGTCCAATACTCTTTTCTGAATTCAGCCATATTCCTGCGGTATAACGGCACATCGCTCAGGAAATCATCAAATTCCTTTTTCTCAAATCGTTTTATCACTTTCCCTAATTTGTATTCTTCCACCATTTTTGCACAGTAATTCTGGTCATAGGTAGAAAAACTATAAATCAAAACAGGGGTATCCAAACTGATGGCCTCACTGATCAATTGATGTCCAGCTGAAGAGATTATACAGCTGCAATTTGAAATATCCTCTGTGAACTCTCCGCCTATTTTCTTAAAGACAAACTGCGGATATTTTTCATAGCCTCTGAATTCTAAATCTGAATAAATAACAAAATGATAATCGCTTCGATCCGTCAGCATCTGCAGAACTCGTTCAAATTGATTCATATCATTCGTATATGGTGAGAAATAGATGACTATTTTTGAATGATCGATTTCACTTTTTGTCAATTTCCTGATGATCGGAGGAAGAACGGTAACGTCTTCCTGGTCTCCGATGTCAATCGGGTTGAAAGTTGAAATAAACCGATGATTTGTTTTAGGAAAAAAATATCTCAGTCGTGCTGCTCCTTCATTTACCGTGAACCCGTTTATTTCCTCACTGTTTAAAAATAAAAACTTGGAATGCTGGTCCATACAGATCAGAGGAATATTCATCGCATACGCAAATTGCGCTACATTGGGTTCATAGTCAGTCATTATCAGATCCGGCGGTTCACCATCAAAACAATGCCGAGCCTGGACCGCAAATTCCAAAAAGGATTCAAACTGATCCTTTTTCCTTCCGCGATATTTTTCTAAAGTATCTTGAAAGTCAACGCCTGCATTATTGCAGGTTACCCATGGGATATGGATCAATAATTTTTTTATTTCAGGAAACTCAGAATCAAAATTTTTGGTGCTGTTTTCAGTCAGGGCAAGAACCAGCTCAACATTGCACTTCAGTAATTCCTTTATGATGCATTTTTGCCTGTTGGTATGACCATTCCCGATATCACAGACACCCAGTAAGATTTTTTTTGCATTATCCATTTCCATCCATCCTCAGAAAACTATATCAGATTTGTTTCATCTCGCTAATATATAAAAATCGAAAACACAGGTTATAATCTTTCCGCGTAATTGTCGAAAACCTGATCAAATTCCTCATTCGTTTTGATTCCGCGAACAAGGTTTCTTACATTGAGTTTAGCCATATCCAGGCGATAGAAATGCTCTTTGTGATCCGGCCCCCGCATTTGGCGGATCAACTCGATGCGTCCGAATTTATCCCAATGATCGATCAAATATAATTGGTTCCCAATAAGAATAATAAATATAATTCAATTATAGTCGAAATGAGACTATTTTTCCAAGATAAAACATATAAACATAGCTAATTGTTCATAAATCGCACGCAGGGTGCGGTCTTGCTGTGCGGGCTGCACTGCAGCAGCAAGGCAGACTACGATAGCTCATGAACAGTAACTAATATGACATTTGACAGTAAAAATGATAACGAACAAAAACGCTTTTTTTCCTCAGGTATGCGGTACAATAATAGAGCGAAGCGGAATGGATTTGTTCCGTTTGTTTTCATGGAATAAAAAACCGCTTCGGGACTGTCCCCGGCAAGCAACTGAAAAAACGCCCGGTGAAGGAGAAGAAAATGGGAAAAAGCCTCGCGGAATGGAAAATCGGAGATCCGATGATCAATGAATGGGATTATTGGCAGGACCCGAATTATGTCGCCGAAGATCCTGAGAAAGAAAAACTTGTTACCCGGCTGGCGATCATGATCACGAACCGTGTGGTCAAAAAACTCGGAAAGAAAATCAACAACCGCGACCCTGAATACTGGATGCTGGATCTGATCCTTTCCAAAGAAGAAGTAAAATTCCTGCTGAGCTTTAAGAAGACCCGCATCCCATATTCTGTCCCCGAACTGGCACAGATGAATAATATGTCCGTTGAGGACACGCAGAAAATGATTGAGCGGCTGCGCTGGATCGGTATTATCGAACAGACCCGGGCTAAAACTCCGGATAAACATCTGCAGTATGAGGTGCCGATTTTTGTTCCCGGCAGTGCTGAATTCATGATGATGCAGGATAAACTGACTGACGAATTCCCGCAGCTTGCGACCTTCTTTAACCTGATGACCCAGCTGCCGCTGGCAGGACTGACGGAAATGGTGCCGCCGGGCGGTTCCGGCATCGGTATGCATGTCATTCCGGTGGAAAAAGCCATCAAAATGGAAAACACCTCCGTTCCGGTTGAGCACATTTCCCGCTGGCTTGACATGTATGATAAGTTTGGCGTTCACGAATGCTCCTGCCGCAAACAGCAGATGATGCGCGGGGAGGGTTCCGGTGAGATCCGCGGGGATTATTGCATCGGTGTCGGTGATATGGCTGAATATATGAATGACCGCGGTATCGGTCATTATGTTACCAAAGAAGAGGTTTTGGAGATCCTCGAACGGGCGGAACGGCATGGATATGTCCACCAGATCACCAATATCGACGGTGAAAACAAGATCGTCGCCATCTGCAACTGTGCTCCGGGCGTCTGCAATGCCCTGCGCACTTCCCAGCTCTTCAACACACCGAACATGTCCGCATCCGCCTACCGCGCCCACGTCGATAAAGACAAATGCGTTGCCTGCGGCAAATGTGTGGAGGTCTGCCCGGTGGGAGCGGCTAAATTAGGCCAGAAGCTCTGCCGTAAAGATGGCAGTGAAGTGACCTATCCGAAGACCGAGCTTCCGGATGATGTGCCGTGGAGCCCGAAAAAATGGAATTACAACTTCCGCGATGACGCGAAGATCAACTGCTATGATACCGGCACCGCTCCCTGCAAGACCGCCTGTCCGGTCCATCTTTCCGTGCAGGGTTACATCAAAATGGCTGCGGAAGGACGCTATGACGAAGCGCTGAAGCTCATCAAACAGGACAACCCCTTCCCGATGATCTGCGGTGCGGTCTGCAACCGCCGCTGTGAAGATGCCTGCACCCGCGGTACGATTGACCAGCCGCTGGCAATCGATGAAATCAAGAAGTTCATCGCATCCCTCGAATTGAAGCAGGAGAACCGTTATATTCCGCTCTGCGAAAAGCATGACGGCGGCATGTGGGGAGACGAATATAAAATTGCCGTGATCGGCTCCGGCCCCGCCGGACTTTCCGCAGCATATTTCCTGCGTCAGGACGGCTATCCGGTCACTGTTTTCGAAAAAGAACAAAAACCCGGCGGTATGCTGATCAATGGTATTCCCAGCTACCGGCTGGAAAAAGACATTCTCGATGCCGAGATCGATGTGATCCGTCAGATGGGTGTTGAGATCAGATGCGGTGTGGAAGTCGGGAAGGATATCACCATTCAGCAGCTTCGCGATCAGGGATACAAAGCCTTCTTTGTTGCCATCGGTATGCAGGGCGGACGCCTTGCCGGTGTCCCGGGTGAAGACGCGGAAGGCGTTGAGACAGGTGTTGATTTCCTGCGCCGCATCAATCAGGATCATTCCGTCAAGCTCAGTGGGCAGACTGTTGTGGTCGGCGGCGGAAATGTCGCTATCGATGTCGCCGGTTCCGCGCTGCGTGCCGGTTCCGATAAGGTGACCATGCTCTGCCTTGAACAGCGTGATGAAATGCCCGCGGCGAAGGATGAAATTGCCGAGGCACTTGCGGACGGTATTGAAATTGTAAACGGCTGGGGACCGAAAGAGATCCTGACGAAAGGCGGAAAAGTAACTGCTGTGGTGTTCAAAAAATGCACATCCGTTTTTGATTCAGATCACCGTTTCAACCCGCAGTATGACGAAGATGATACGATGACCGTTCCCTGTGATAATCTGCTCCTTTCCATCGGACAATCCGTGGTATGGGGAGATTTGCTGAAGGGGACAAAGGTTGAACTTAACCGCAATGGTACCGCCAAAGCCGATGCACTGACCCTTCAGACCGCTGAACCCGATATCTTTGTCGGCGGTGATGTGTTCACCGGTGCCCGTTTTGCTATCGATGCCATTGCCGGCGGGCGCGAAGGGGCTGTGTCCCTGAACCGCTTTGTCCATCCGGGCAACCGACTTGACCTTGCCCGTGACCGCCGTGTGTTCATCGAGCTGGACAAGAACGATATCGAAGATCAGACCCGGCGCGAAAGCTTCGATAATGCACAGCGTCAGATCCCCGGCAGGAAGACCGGTATTGCGGGCAAAACATTCGATGACCTGCGGCTGTGCCTGACCGAAGAACAGGTCAAAAAAGAAGCTGCCCGCTGTCTGGGCTGCGGAGCCACCACCGTTGACACGAACCGCTGCATCGGCTGTGGTCTGTGCACGACAAAATGCAATTTCGATGCGATCCATCTGCATCGTGATGTTCCTGATGCCAGCAATATGTGCCGCGCAGAAGAAAAACTGTCTAAGGTTGCCGCTTATGCTGCCAAACGGGCCGGAAAGATTCTGATCCGGAAAATCAAAGGAAATTAGGTATCAGGTCAGGTTTCGTGTGTCAGTTGTTAGAAATCAGGTTCAGGTAACAGGTTACGGATTACAGATAACGGACTGCGGGGATCAGCACTGACTCCCGGGCCCCTGAACCCTGACACCCGACACCTGAATAAATATGAAGGAAGATAAAATGTCAGAGATCATTGAAGTGAAAGCTGGTATTGAGGCTGAAAACGAAAAGTATGCAGCCGAAGTTCGAAAATTGCTGAGACATCATCAAACCCGGTTGATCAACCTGATGGCTTCCCCCGGTGCGGGGAAAACCTCTCTTTTGGAGCAGACTATTGACGGTTTGAAGGGTGCCTACCGTATCGCTGTGCTGGAAGCGGATGTCGATGCGGATGTGGATGCCAGACGTATTGAAGCTCATGGAGCCAAAGCTGTGCAGGTCCATACAGGCGGTTCCTGTCATATGGATGCGTCCATGACGCTGCAGGCTCTGCAGATGCTGAACCTGGATGACTATGATCTGGTTTTCCTTGAAAATGTCGGCAATCTGGTCTGCCCGGCGGAATTTGACACCGGTGCGGATCTGAAGGTCATGATCCTGTCCGTTCCGGAAGGTGATGACAAACCGCTCAAATACCCCCTCATGTTCAAGGTGACGGATTGTATTCTGGTCAATAAGATCGACACGGATGAGATTTTTGATTTCGATCTGCAGAAGCTTGAAAAAAATGTCGCATCGCTGAATGAAAATGCCCGGATCATTCCGATTTCCGCCTTCACCGGCTCCGGTGTGGAAAACTGGATCGTCTATCTCCGCGAAAAACTGATGGCCTGGAATTACAGCTGCCATTGATTTTCAAGTGGTTAGCAGCCGGTGTTCAGTGGTCAGATGGTAGTGTTCAGTGGCCGGTGGTCAGAAGAATATAATTTCAGACTGCCAATCACTGAGCACAAAAAACTTACTTGCGACTGCTGACCACCGATCACTGAACACTGAACACTGAAACCATGAAAATTATCGAGCTTAAAGAAACTTTCACTGCATCAAATGATCGTGACGCTGAGGAATTACGGGCTTATCTTAAAGAAAAATCTGTAATTCTTTTTAATTTGATGAGCGCTCCCGGGAGCGGAAAGACCACGCTGCTTTCCCGCGTGATCACAGACCTTAAAGAAAAAGTCCGCATTGCGGTCATGGAGGCGGATATTGCCTCTGCGGTCGATGCCGAGCGAATTGAAGCTCTCGGCGCGCAGGCGGTTCAGGTCCATACCGATGGTATGTGCCATATGGATGCCGGGATGACCCGTGAAGGGCTGATGTCCATGGATCTGGACGGGACCGATATTGTTTTCCTGGAAAATGTCGGCAATCTGATCTGCCCGGCGGAATATGACACCGGTGCGGTGAAAAAAGTGATGATCCTCAGCGTTCCTGAAGGTGATGATAAACCGCTGAAGTATCCGCTGATGTTCCGTGAAAGTGACGCGCTGGTGATCACCAAAACCGATGCGCTGCCCTATTTCAATTTTGATATGGAAAAGGTCGTGGAACGGGTCCGCAGGCTGAATCCGTCAATCAGAATCTTCCCGGTATCAGCCAAAAAGGGCGATGGCATGGAAGACTTCGAAGCTTGGCTTCTTGAAGAGACCCGGATGTGGCAGACAAATGCATGAGCTCGGCATCGTCACCCATGTGATGAAAACGCTGACCGATGTGGCGGCGGAAAATGAACTGACCCGCATCGGTTCCGTAACACTTGAAGTCGGTGAGGTCTCCGGTGTTATCCATGAGCAGATCCTTGACTGCTGGGATTACATGTGCACGAAACGCGGTCCTCTTTTCACCGGCTGCAAACTTGTTCTTGAAGTCCTGCCCGCGGTTACTTACTGTTCCTCATGTGAACAAACCTATCCCACCATCCGGTTCGGACGCACCTGTCCTCACTGCGGTTCCGGGGAAACCTGGCTTCTCACCGGCAATGAATGTACCATCAAAGAGATCGAGGCAGAGTGAAAAACGGTACACAACTGATACAGCAAATACTCCATTATGCCACACTGCCGGGAGCAGCGGGGTTGTTCTGCGTGATCATTTTCATGTCGGGAGAACGCAGACGCGGACGGCTGATGTTCCTGAGCTTTTCCCTTGCAGTCAGTCTGAACCTTCTGATGAAAGAATTCTTTAAGGTTCCGCGTCCCTGGTGGCCGGATGTCAGTACCGCGCCTTATCTTGCGGAGGGCGGTTATGCCCTGCCCTGCCTGCACACCATGCTGGCCGCGGCATTGCTCGGCACCTTCGCGCTGACATCTTCACATAAAGCAGTCCGCTTTCTGTGCTCCGCCGGCATCTGTATCACCGCGGCCTGGCGGATCATGACGGAGCTGCAAAGCACTGCCGATGTGCTTGCCGGTCTTGTCACCGGATTGGTCATCGCGTTTTTGCTCTGTCGGTTCAGTTCCAGAACCTTAAAGAAAACTTCCGGGATAGTTACGGCTTCTGCCGCTTTATTATCCGGTCTGGCTGCCGCGATTTTATTCCAGGATGGCTGGGGGCTTGGTGCGGGTCTGACCGCTGTTCTGCTCGAACTGCCTGAAGCCGCTTTTCAGAAAGCAGACTCCGGCCGAACTATATTTGGAAAGGTATACGGCACTGTATTCGCAGCAGGAATTTATTCCGGGCTGATCATCTTTCTTCCGTTCCTCATTGAATGGCTCATCACCCCGCTCTGGCCGGGACAGACACTCATCGTCCTGCTCATCACTTTCATTCCCTGCCTGCTGAAACTGTTTCCTGTTTTTTAATCCGGAAAAACGTTTTGTGCTTTCTTCCTGTCACTGCACCCGCCGCAGGAAACGCCTGTACCATTTATTCTCGCTCTTTTCAGGCGGAACGGCCTCGGCAAGCTTGTGCAGGCAGTAATCCATGTCGAAATAATTCTGGATATTGATGTATGCCTGGATGTTCCCGATAAAGGCGGCAACAGCCTCGTCCTGGATCCAGTCAACACCGACTTCGTCCTGAAAACGCTCGCCGAACAGCTCTTTGATGCATTCCGCGGCAAAAACACAGCCGGCTTCAGGATCCTCCACCACTTCCAGCAGCAGGGAAGGATCGTGACTGTTCAGGATCCGGGTCTCAAGGTTCTGCAGCAGGGTCTTCCACGGATTTTCAACACCGTCTTCGATGGCAATGCTGTTGCGGAAGGCCTGTTTGCAGGCTTCTTTCAGGTTATGACGGGAAAAGATATGTCCCGCGATGGAACGGGAGAAAGCCTCAGCCCGCAGATCTTCCCGGACAGATTCATGGTAAATACGGTCAAGTTCATCATAACGCTGGAAATAATCCATGTTGATTTTCGCGTCTTTTTGCTCTTCCTTTACCACGATATCCAGGTAGCGGTCATGCCAGGCATCTGTTTTTTCATCATCCGGCCGCTGCCGCAGCAGTTCATCAAAACGTTTGAAAGCCTCCGTGATGATAAAACGTTCTGCTGTACCTTCCATAATATCCAGCAGCATATCCGGGTCTGTCATGCAGCGGATAGCGGTCCGCCGGGCATCCCCTTTTTCACCTTTTTCAGCAATTTCTTTAAGAATTGCCTGATCCGTGATTTTATATACGGCTTTTGACTGCTCCCAGCCGTGTTCACTCATCGCGATTTTCTTAAGGAGCTCGGGATTTTCCAGTTTGGCGATTGCCTCCCCATCCGCCGGATAAGCGGATCGCTGTTCGGCAATTTCCGCCAGAGTCGTTTCGTCATTGATTTTGTTGACTGCGGCTTTGCGCGCGTCAAAATTGGTGTCTTCACCGACCACGACCTCTCGCAGAAGCTTTTCGTCCGAAAGCTTGTTAACAGCTTCAAGGCGTACCTCCGGCAGCTGAGCGTTCATGGCTACGTCCCGCAGTTTTTTCTGGTCATCAATAGCCCGGACAGCGATCATTGCTTCATCGAGTTTCTCTTCTTTGTTTGTTTTCCAGATCGGTTCAAATAGTGACATATGTCATTCCTCTATACTGATATTATACTCGATGTCTATAAATGCAAAACATTCTTTTAACAGTTTCGTATGCCGCAGTCTGCTCTGTCCGGTTTAAGAAAGCATTGATTAATGTATGCCGTACCCGGGAATGAGTCGAAGCAGCCTGTTCATATCTGACGGAAAAATTCAAGAGAAAATGCATAAAATAAGACATTGATAATAGTTAAAATTGCATATTTTCGGACATATGAAATAATTGAAAATGCATATTTTCGGATATGATTCGCAGCGTGCTGAAGAGTTGTATAAAAGAACCGGTAACATTTGTCACCCTGAATTCTGACAAAAAGAAAAAAAATCGTTATCATTAAGTGCTGTTACTTTCAAAATACTTATGAAAGATCTGGACGGGAAAAATCAAATGGTACGAAGACTGCTTTCGTGTGTACGGGAGTACAAAAAACTTTCAATAATAACTTTTTGTCTGATGGTCGGGGAAGTGCTTATTGAGTGCCTGATCCCCTTCATTACGGCAAATCTGGTCAACAGCATGAAGGGTGATCTGGAAATGAGCCGGCTTCTGACGATCGGGGGCGTGCTGGTGCTTTTGGCACTGGTTTCCCTGTGCTGCGGCGGGCTGGCAGGTTACACCAGTGCCAAGGCAAGCGCGGGTTTTGCAAAAAACCTTCGCAGCGACCTTTTTGACCGGATCCAGTCCTTCTCATTTCAGAACATTGATAAGTTCTCAACGTCCTCACTCGTTACCCGCCTGACAACGGACGTTTCCAACGTGCAGATGTCCTTCATGATGGTGATCCGCACCGCGGTCCGCTCTCCGCTGATGCTGATCTTTGCGGTCACCATGGCATTCATTATGGGCGGGAAACTGGCGGCGACCTTCGTTTTTGTGCTGCCGGTGATGGTCACCGGTCTGATCCTTATCACCCGCAAAGCCATGCCTGCTTTCCACCGGGTATTCCGAAAATACGACAAGCTGAACGAATCTGTGGAGGAGAATGTCCGCGCCATGCGTGTCGTCAAGGGTTTTTCCCGTGAGGAATATGAGAAAAAGAAATTTGCCAAAGCAGCCGACGACATCTGCGGCGATTTCACCAAAGCAGAGCGCATCGTGGCCCTCAATGATCCGCTGATGCAGATCTGCTGGTATTTCAATATGCTCTTCATCCTGACTGTCGGTTCCAAACTCATCATCGAAAGCCGCGGTCTGGACCTGGATGTCGGCCAGATCTCCGCCATGCTCACCTATGGCATTCAGGTGCTGATGTCCCTGCAGATGCTTTCCATGATCTACGTCATCATCACCATCTCACTCGAATCCATGCGCCGTATTTACGAAGTTCTGGAGGAAAAATCCAGCCTCACGAATCCGGAGAACCCGGTGATGGCTATAAATGACGGATCTGTTGACTTCAAAGGCGTCAGCTTTAAATACTCAGAAAAATCCGAAAAGTTTGCTTTGGAGAATGTAAATCTTCACATCGATTCCGGCATGACCGTCGGCATCATCGGGGGTACCGGTTCCTCCAAGACCTCACTGGTCCAGATGATCCCGCGGCTTTATGATGCCTCGGAAGGCGAAGTCATGGTAAGCGGCATAAATGTGAAAGAATACGACCTCGTCACACTGCGCGATGCGGTGGCGATGGTGCTGCAGAAAAATCAGCTCTTTTCCGGCACGATCCGGGAAAACCTGCGCTGGGGCAATGAAGATGCCACCGATGAGGAGATCATCGAAGCAGCGAAGCTTGCGCAGGCTGATGAATTCATTTCTTCCTTCCCTGAAGGTTATGATACCTTTATCGAACAGGGCGGTACCAATGTTTCCGGCGGGCAGAAGCAGCGTCTCTGTATTGCCCGGGCTTTGCTGAAAAAACCGAAGATCCTGATCCTGGATGATTCCACCAGCGCGGTGGATACCCATACGGATGCGCTCATCCGCAAAGGATTCAGGGAGTTCCTTCCGGAAACGACCAAGATCATCATTGCCCAGCGTATCGCTTCTGTTCAGGATGCGGATATGATCATTGTCCTTGATAACGGTCATGTCGTTACCACCGGAAAACATGAGGAACTGATGAAATCCAGCCCGATATATCGTGAAACCTACGAACAGCAGACGAGCGGAAGTCAGGATTCTGAAAAAAATTCATTGGAAGGAGCGGAGGCGTAAGATGGAAAAGAACAGCAAACCTCAATTCAATGCCAACAATATCAGGCGTCTGCTCAGACTGTTGATCCAGGCATATCCGGTGCTTGTGCCGATCGTCGGTGTCTGTATTGTCATCGCCTCTGTTACAGCCTCCCTGCCGGCGATATTCCAGCAGCGGATCTATGCGATCATCGGTGTGTGGGTGGAGTCCGGCGACTGGGCTTCAGCCTCGAAAGAAATCATCCCGCTGGTGACAACGCTGGGTATTCTCTATGTGATTTCCCTTATTGCCGGTTTAGTCCAGTCCCAGCTGATGGCTGTCATCACCCAGGGTTTCCTGAACAAAATGCGTCAGCAGATGTTCTCGAAAATGCAGAACCTGCCGGTCAGATATTTCGACACCAACAGGCACGGCGATATTATGTCCCATTACACCAATGATATCGATACCCTGCGGCAGTTGATCTCCCAGTCTCTTCCGACACTGATCCGCTGTGTTATCCTGCTGACCAGTGTGGTGTGTATCATGATGTATTACAGCCTCTGGCTGATGCTGGTGGTTTTTGCCGGCGTTTTTGCCATGTTGACGATTTCTAAAAAGGTTGGAGGCGGGTCGACACGCTTCTTTATTGCCCAGCAGCGATCTGTCGGGAAGACCGAAGGTTTTGTTCAGGAGATGATGAACGGGCAGAAGGTCATCAAGGTCTTCAATCATGAAGATCGCTGCCGGGAAGATTTCCGCAAAGTCAACGATGAACTTTTCGATGTCAATTTCAAAGCGAACGCTTACGCGAACGTTCTCGCACCGATCATTAATAACATCGGCAACACACTTTATGTGTGCATTGCGGTGACAGGCGGCATTCTGCTTCTCACAAAAGCCCCGAATATTGGCTTTTCTTCCCTGATCAAAGGTGCTGTCACGGTAATGACCATCGATATTGTGATCCCGTTCATGAATATGTCCAAGCAATTTGCCGGCAACGTCAACCAGGCCGCGCAGCAGATCAATTCTGTTGCCATGGCGATAGCGGGTACCCAGCGTATTTTCGAATTGATTGACGAACAGCCGGAAACCGATGAGGGATATGTGACGCTTGTCAACGCGGATATTGACGCGGACGGCAATGTAACGGAAACCGCGGAGCACACCGGACAATGGGCCTGGAAACATCCCCATCATGACGGGACGCTTTCCTATACGCCGCTCAGGGGTGATATCGTCATGCTTGATGTCGATTTTGCTTATGAACCTGGCAAACCGGTGCTGCATGATATCAGCCTGTACGCGCATCCGGGGCAGAAAGTCGCTTTTGTCGGTGCCACCGGTGCCGGAAAGACGACGATCACCAACCTGATCAACCGCTTTTATGATATTGAAGACGGCAAGATCCGTTATGACAATATCAATATCAACAAGATCAAAAAAGCCGATCTGCGGAATTCACTCGGGCTGATCCTGCAGGATACCAACCTCTTCACCGGTACGGTGATGGAAAACATCCGCTACGGCAAGCTGGATGCGACGGACGAGGAATGTATCAATGCCGCAAAACTGGCAGGGGCGGATGATTTTATTACCCGTCTGCCCTCCGGTTATGAGACCCTGCTCGAAAATAACGGCGAGAACCTTTCCCAGGGACAGCGGCAGCTGCTGGCAATTGCCCGTGCGGCTGTTGCCGACCCGCCGGTGATGATCATGGATGAGGCGACTTCTTCCATTGACACCCGCACCGAGCGCATCGTGCAGCAGGGTATGGACAAGCTGATGGAAGGCCGCACGGTCTTTGTTATCGCTCACCGTTTGTCTACAGTCCGGAATTCGGATGTGATCATGGTATTGGATCATGGCCGTATTATCGAACGGGGCTCCCATGATGATTTGATCGCCCAGAAGGGACAGTATTACCGGCTCTACACCGGAGCGTTTGAACTGGAGTAAGCTGACCGTAAAGGAGAGCTTTCTGCTGTTGACAAATTTGTTCTCCTGCGGTTAATAAAAGCTGTCGAGCATCGGGACTGTGACGAAGTCGCTGTCTGTTTGGTAACGGTATTCATGCATGACATTATTGGAAGCTCCGGGAATAAGCGGATAATTCTCATCTAACGCGTAAGCCTGAGTCCATCGTTCGGCCGATCCTTCGGGGATCATGGCTGAAGCTGTCCCTGTCTGATCTCCCTCTGCCACTGCCATTGCCAGAACATCGGGAATAAAAACGTCCTGTATGGTGATCGGTGCGGTGCGGACCTGTAATTCATCGTGTTCTTCACCGGGTCTTTTTATGAAATAGACCGGCTGATGGTCTGCCTCTTTGTCCTCATTGTTCCCATGGTCTGAAAGGATGATGATTCCGGCGGAATCATACAGCCCCTGTTCCTTCAGCTGCCGGATATAGTCTGCGATCAGGTAGAAAAAGCCCGCCAGCTGGTCCTCTTTTTCGGAATAGTTCGTCAGAAAGTCCGGAGTCAGATCGCTGCTGATAAGGCGCCCACGTTCATCGATCCGGTACGGTTTGTGGGTGCCTGCCAGGTAATAGAACGAAAAGATGTTTTTGGCATTTCCCGGAGAAAAGCTTTCATTGTTCATGCGGTAAACAAGCTCCCATTCATTGCTCATCGCGTCTCCGGAAATGAGCAGGTTGCTGATGTCTGTCGTATAGATCACAAAAAAGGGTTTCAGCGCGATCGGGAAATAGCGGTAAAAAGACAATTTGAACAGTTTGAGAAAAGCCTGCCGGTCGATCCTGCGGCCGCTGCCTGAGCTTCTCAGGTTGGAAAAGCTTTCCTCCAGCACAGCCGGATCATTCGCTGCTTCCGAAAGCAGCATGTAAACATTCCTGTCAAAGCCGTTTTCCTTCAGTTTCTGATAGAAAGATACGGATTCTTCGGATTCCCAGGCTTCATTCATGTAATCCCGGATGGATTCATTTTCACAGTCCCACTCCTGACCGGTGAGCAGATTGACAAGGGACGGAACGGTGTACATATAATGGCTGTTGGCATTATCATACATCGTGAAATCATGGAAGGCTGTCATATGCCCGGGATATTTTTCCGCCATCGCCGCGATATCCCGGCTTGAAACGGTATCAAGAAGAAACACGGTGATGTTTTTCTCGCTGCCGGTTTTGAGCATATTTTCAGCGGAGAGATAATAGGCAGCCGGTTTGTCTTGGTCAATTTTTGCCTGGCCAACCAGTTTCCCTGTAAGGGAGCCTGCCTGCATCAGTATCAGGGCAGCTGAGGCAAGGATGACAAAACGCTGCCAGGCACGGTTGGAGAAGTAATGGATCAGATGCGGAATGAGCAGGATCACGAACCAGACGGCAAGGTTGACGAGCATTTTTGTGCAAAAGCCCGGCCAATTGATCGTGCGGCCGTCCAGAGTGCCGAGGTCGGGATTCAGAAAAGCGCCCTGCAGATAAAATGCTAAACCCAGTCCGCTGTAAACGGAGACCAGAAAAGCATGGACCTTCCCTCCGGGAATGGAAGCCGCCAGCAGCAGGACAAGGAACACAACCCCCATGACAAGCGCGGCTACCGGCAGGATCTCCAAAGCGGAATAAGTGATGTGGTCCCTGCTGATGCAGGAGAGATCCAGCGGGCCGAAAAACAGCAGTGTAAAGCTGATCGCCAGGCTGGGACCGAGTGCCAGCAGCAGCCGTTTCGGGAAAGGCCGTTTTCCCTTGAAAAGTGCTCTGAATTTGTTGCCGAACATTTCTTTCTCTGCCATTGATTCCCCTGTGTCGGCAGTCAGCGGTCTTTATGGAGTTTCCATCTGCCGTTTTACGTTATTCCGGATTATTCCGGATAGAGTGCCGGATCTTCGATCCGTAATTCTCTGCCCGATTATTCTATATTATAAAACGAATTCCGGTTACTTGTGCAAATAAATCCGGAAGAGAAAACTGTACCTTCTTTACATGCGGACAGGGACCGGATCACCGCTGTGTCGAAGCCGGCACGGCAAGCCGGGATCCGTGCCGCGTCCCCGCTCCTGAACAGGTGCATCCGTATTTCCTTAAAACTCTGTTTGAAATTGGCACAAATATTGCAACTATATTATATGGTTAGAGGATATAGGAGAGATGGAAGCATACGGATTTTCAGCTAACAGAAAATCAAAGAAACTTGGTTTTCATTATTATAAAGATGCAGGGCATTTTGATGACCCGAGTTTGGATTACTGGCTGCCGAAACTGCAGGCTGCAGGGACATCCTGGCTGGTTGTTTACGCACCCGACAAAAGTGAAATTCCTGAAAATTTCATTCAGCGGCTGCGTGATGTCCGCATTGAACCGATCATTGTATTAAACTATTCTATTTCCGAACCGCCGTCCATCCAGATTTTCCAGCAGCGCATGGCTTATTATCACAGTATCGGCATCCACATGGTGCAGTTTTTCAACCGTCCCAACATGCGGAGCTCCTGGAATGCCGAAGACTGGATCAAACCCGGTCTGGTGAGCCGTTTTGTCCGCCGTTTTGCAGACTATGCCACTGCCTGTGTAAGGGAAAAGGTCATTCCTCTGTTTCCGATGCTGGAACCCGGCGGTGATTATTGGGACCTTGCTTTTCTGCAGAGCAGTATCAAGCAGATCCGCAAAGAATTCAGCGATTCCCTGCTTTCGAACCTGGTTTTTACCGCCTCCGCCGGTCTGAACCGTCATCCGCTGAGCTGGAATGAGAACGGGCCTTCGGCTTATCCGCCCGCTGTCCCCTATTCAGACAGTCAGGTGGATCACCGCGGCTTTTACCTCTTCCGCTGGTACGAAGAGATCCTGAAGAAGGAAATCGGAAAGAGTGTGCCGCTGATGCTGATGAACGCGGGCTTGTGGGATCCCTCTGCCGGCATTTTTGATGTGGTGACGAAGGAATCAAAACAGCAGTATCTGAATATATTGAACCTTCTTCAGGATATCACGGTAAAACCGGACAATGCCATCCCTTCTTACATCCTTTCCTGCTGTGTTTATAAACTGCCGACGGCTGAGTCTTTGAGCGCGTCAGTGCCCGCTTCCGGCAGTGTCGCTGAGAACCTCTTTGGCAAAGACCTGAAGAGCGGTGCGGAGCAGGGACTTCCTTTCTATAAAAAAATTCCCGAAGCAATTCGGAGTTTTAATTCAAAATTGATTGTGTCAGTTAAGCAAATTGGCACGAATATTGCAACTACATATAAATATGCAGCGAGACTCTTTCAAGGTGGGAGACTTAAGGAGTACTTCCTGCTGCCCGAGGTGAACAGTCTGTTCACCGAGGAACAATTGAACACGATCCGGCAGTACATCAAAATGCATAAATGTTCTTCCGGAAATGATCTGAACGAAGCATTAGCGTCAAAAAATGTCATCATGATTGACGATCAGGCTCTTTACCCGGCTTATATGCTTCGTCAGCTGCAGGATAGAGGCTGTGCGGTTCACACAGTATCGCTGCAACCCCAGGGAGATTGAGAGAGAGGACCCTATGGATAACAAATTTAATCAACAGGATATCGTTTACAATAAACCGGTTATGAAGGTAATCGGACTCGGCGGCGGCGGATGCAATGCGATCGACCGGATGCTGACAATGGGATACGGCACGGATGATGTCGAATTTATTGCTGCCAACACAGATCTGCAGGCTCTGCAGCGCTGCCAGGCTAACACGAAAATTCTCATGGGACCGCAGGTCACCAATGGTCAGGGCTGCGGCGGCCGTCCGGAAGTCGGCGAAAAAGCTGCTCTGGAATCAGAGGACGCGCTGCGCAAGGCACTTTCCGGCGCTGATATCGTTTTCCTGACTGCCGGTATGGGCGGCGGAACCGGTTCCGGTTCCATCAGTGTTGCGGCTCAGATCGCCCGCGAGCAGGGCGCGATCACCATTGCTGTGGTCAGCACACCCTTCTCATTTGAAGCAGGCAAACGCATCACCAATGCCCGCACCCGCCTTTCCAAACTTGCCACTCATTGCGATACGCTTATCACGATCCCGAATGATCAGCTGCTGAAGGTTTCTCCTTCCAATATTACCCTGCGCCAGGCTTTTGCCTATGCTGATGATGTTCTGCGCCAGGGTATCCTGGGCATTACCCAGCTGCTTTCCGGTACCGGCGACATCAATGTCGATTTCTCTCACATCCGCCATATGATGGCGAATGGCGGCGGTTCACTCCTTTCCATCGGTTACGGAAAGGGTGAGGATAAGGTTTCCACTGCCCTTTATCAGGCACTGAACCATCCGCTGCTTGAGCATCTGCCCATTGAAAACGCTACCGGCATCATTGCCAACTTCACCGGCGGTGAAGATCTTTCCTTCGGTGAGGTCATGGAAGGCCTTTCCCATCTGCAGCAGTTTACCGGCAACAATGCCGAGATCATCCCCGGCCAGATCGTTGACCCGAACATGAAGGACGAAGTTCAGATCATCCTCATCATCACCGGTATCGCTTCCACGCCGCTGAACGCGGAATCACAGAAAACCCCCGTGACGAATGAGACGATTTCCAGCGCTCCCCGTGTTTATGCGGATGAACGCATGCAGTATCACACCGAGGATCTCCATGAGCCGGAGCCGGAACTGGAAATGGCTTATGTGGAAGCAGAACCGACTGCAAAAAGCGCCGATTCCTCCGACCGCCTGATCCCCAGTGAGCAGGTCGAAGCTCCGTCCTATACCCCGTCACCGGCTGCGAAAGCTGCCTTTGACACCATTATGCAGCCTTTCGGTCTGAGCGGGATCGAAAATTCCTCCCGCAAGGTCGCGGAAAAGCGCAATGGCATGGAAACGGTCGATCTGGACACCCCGACCTTCCTGCGCCGCAGACTGTAATGAGATAAAGAGTGAAAATGAGCAGCATTGTCGATAAAGTCAATAAAACAGTTTATAAGGATTATCCCTTCTATAAAGGGGTAAAGCCGAAGGTCTCCGAAAATTCCAAAGGTGAGATGCTGCTTGTTTATGAAAAGAGTGAAAAAACCGAAGACGGTCTGACGCTTCCCATGCTGCTGCGTGTCAAAGCCGATGCAGAAGGAAATATCAGGTCCGTCTCCGGATCGCGATAACGTTTTTTCTAAATGACTCCTTTTAAAAAGCATCGGAGGCTCTCCCCTCCGATGTTTTTAATTTTCCGCAATGACTCTGCCCCGGGTCTCAGTGACGTACAAAACTGCCCCTGACGGAACAGAAACACACTATCCCCAATATCCTATCTCCTATTCCCTATAAACCCTATAACCTGTAACCGATTATCCACTATCCCCTATCTCCTATCTCCTATATCCTATATCCTATATCCTATATCCTACATCCTCCTACTCCCTCTCTCCACACAAAACAGCGAGCCCGTGTTCGAGAGCGGGTAGGACGGCTTCCAGATTTTCCCGGGCGCCTTTCGGACTTCCGGGCAGATTGACGATCAGGCTGCGGTCCCGGATCCCTGCCGCGGCACGGGAGAGCATAGCGCGGGGCGTAATGCGCAGGGAAGCAGCCCTCATCGCTTCAGGGATCCCCGGCACCATGCGCTGACATACAGCGATCGTGGCTTCCGGGGTGACATCCCGCGGGGAAAAGCCGGTTCCTCCGGCTGAAAGGATCAGCGCGATCTTCTTCTCAGCCAGCTGAATGAATGCTTCTTCGATTTGCTCCTTCTCATCCGGGATCAGCAGGACCTCTTTGATCTCATATCCGGCATTATTGAGTATTTCGACCAGTGCCGGTCCGGTTTTGTCTTCATAAATACCGCGGGATGCGCGGTCACTGACAGTGATAATAGCAGCTGAGTACATATGCTTTTTCCTTAGTTGTGTATCCGGGAAGATTCTATTTTCCGAACGGACAGACCGGGTAATGGCAGCTCTCGCAGCCAAGGCAGAGCCCACCCTCACCGAGGATGGTGAAGTCGCGGCGGGTCAGTTCGATGCCGGCGGCCACACGCGGCAGGATGAGGTCAAAAATTGTGGCTTTGGCGTACATCACGCAGCCGGGCAGACCCATGACCGGCATACCGTCATTATAATACCCCAGCAGGAACATCGCGCCGGGCAGGACCGGAGCGCCGTAAGTGACGATACGGGCACCGCTCTTTTTGATGGCTCCGGGCGTATTATCGTCCGGGTCAACGCTCATACCCCCGGTACAGAGGATCAGGTCCGGCTTCTTTTTCCTCATGGCTTCAATTGCCTCCGCGACATGATCCAGACCGTCATCGGTGGTGATGTGATCCCTCAATTGTATGCCGTATGTGGCAAGCTTCCGCGCAAGGATCGGCGTGAATTTATCCTCTATACGGCCATGAAATACCTCGCTCCCGGTCGTGATAACGGCTGCGGTTTTCAGCTTGAAGGGGAGCAGCTCCAGGATCGGCTTATTTCCGACAGCAGATTCGGCAGCGGTCAGCTTCTTTTCGTCGATCACCAGCGGGATACAGCGGGTACCGCAGAGCTTGTCGCCTGGATATACCTCAGTGTTGCCGCGACGGGTGGCAATCATCAATTCATCGATTTCATTGACGGCGTTCAGCTTTTCACTGTTGACGCGGAAAAGACCGTGGATCGCGGCTTTCAGTTCGATCTTGCCCTCTTTTACTTCACTTTTCGTCATGTTGTAATTGAGGCAGAGCGCGGCAAGCCGTTCCGCGGCTTCATTTTCATGGAGCATCCCCTCTTTTTTCTCCCAGACGAAAAGATTTTCCTTCCCCATGCTCAGCAGCATCGGGATATCTTCTTCAGTAACAATATGTCCTTTGCGGAAACGGGCGCCCTTAAACTCGCCAGGAATGATCTGCGTCATGTCGTGACATAAAACCTGCCCGACCGCATCCTGTGTTTTGATCAATTTCATACCCTGTCCTCCAGTTGCCGGTTATCAGTGGACGGTGGTCAGTGGCCGGTGGTCGGTGTTCAGTTCCCTGTAACCTGTAACCCATCCTGCACCTGGTACCTGACACCTAATCCCTATAACCTATAACCTATCCACTATCCCCTATATCCTATATCCTATTCCCTATTCCATTACCACTTCTACCTCATCCCCCGGCTTGACCGTTCCGCCATGGAGGACGATCGCGAAGATCCCCTCTGTCGGCATCACACATTTACCTGTCGTTTGTTTGATGGCGCAGTCATTATGGCATTCCTTCCCGATTTGGGAGACACAGAGCAGCGTTTCCCCGATCCTGAGCTGCGTCCCGACCGGAAGTGTTTTCAGGTCGATCCCCTTCGTGAGAATGTTTTCCGCGAAAGCCCCGGGAGCCAGACTCCAGCCCAGAGTCCGCATTTTATCCACGCTCTCATCCGCAAGCAGGCTGACCTGGCGGTGCCAGTTTCCCGCGTGTGCGTCCCCGTCGATTCCGTGCCCGAAAACAAGCCTGATCTCAGGCACTTCGTGTTTTTGGATGCCCTTTTTTTCGCTGAGGCAGACAGCGATCACTTCAGACTTCATGGAGTGTGTAATCTCCTCTCACCCCGCCGGTCTTTTTCAACAAGCGGATATTGCTGATTTTCATGTCCTTTTGCAGTGCCTTGCACATATCGTAAATTGTCAGCGCTGCAGCAGAAACCGCGGTCAGCGCTTCCATTTCCACACCGGTCTCCCCACGGCAGCGTACCTCAGAGAAAATATCGATGCTTGTTTCATTGACCATAAAGCGGATGTTGATACCGGAAAGCATCAGCGGATGGCACATCGGGATGATCTCAGCGGTCCGTTTGGCTGCTATGATCCCGGCGACCTGTGCGACCGAGAGTACATCCCCTTTGGCGATCCCGCCGCTGCGGACCGCGGCGATGGTTTCCGGTGCCATATAGATCGTCCCGGCAGCCATTGCGGTGCGGAGGGTGATCCCTTTGCCCGTGACGTCAACCATCTTCGCGTGTCCCTCTTTATTAAAATGTGTAAATTCTGTCATCTTATTATTCCTGTTTCCTATCCGCCGATCTCATTCATAGTTCTGTTTTCTGTACCGGAGATGCCATCCCGGTTGATGTAATGCCGGGCGGGTTTGTTATAGATCCCTTCCCGGATGGCGGAAAGCAGTTCCTCGCCGTGTAGTCCCCGCAGCGGAATTTCCGTATCCGAATGCAGGCAGGGTTTGAGCATACCGTCTGCGGTGAGCCGTATACGGCTGCATTCTCCGCAGAAATTGTGGCTCAGCGGACGGATCAATCCGACCTTTCCGGCTGCTCCGGGTATCTGATAAAGCTCCGCTGCCCCGTCTGTACCGATGCGTTTCAATTCCGGCACCCGCTCCAGGACTGTTTCCGCGTTCAAAAAAGCTGATTTTGGCCATTTATTGGCTTCGCCGATCGGCATCAGCTCAATAAAACGGACATTGAGAGCACGGTCTCTGGTCAATCCGGCAAAATCCGGGATCTCATCGTCATTGAAGCCCCCGATAAGGACGGTGTTGATCTTCGTTCCCTCAAAACCGGCAGCTTCTGCCGCGTCGATGCTTTGAAGAACATTGCCCAGGCTTCCGCCGCGGGTGATGGAGCGGAAGCGCTCTTCCCGGAGTGTGTCCAAGCTGATATTAAGACGATCTACGCCGGATTGTTTTAAGATAACGGCTTTTTCAGCCAAAAGACTACCGTTTGTTGTTAATGTTAATTCTTTAAGATTATGATTGCTTTTCAATTTGCGGCAGAGTTCTTCGATCCCTCTGCGTACCAGCGGTTCACCACCGGTCAGGCGGATCTTCATAATTCCCAAACTCACAGCGGCATCTGCGATTTCCGCGATCTCTTCTAAGGTCAGGATATCATTATGACTCCGTTTCGTCACCCCTTGTTCCGGCATGCAATAACGGCAGCGGAAATTACAGCGGTCCGTTACGGAAATACGAAGGTAATTGATTGTGCGTCCGAATTGATCTTTCATAATTCAGTAATCAGCAGGCAGAGACAGCCGGCAGCAGGCAGCGTGCAGTCGGCAGCAGGCAGTCGGAAGAGCCCTTTTTGATTATACAGCGAATACATATAAATCATCCAAACACCTAACACCCAATACCTATCCCCTGACACCTGATCCCTGCAGGCCACTGCCGACTGTCTGCTGCCGACTGCACGCTATTTCTTCCTTTCCAGATAATTGATCACCAGCATTGCGGCTGCGGAGATCGCGATATTGATCAGGACCCATGTCAGCGCCATCTGATCATTCCCCGTGCGCCAAAGCTGGTAGACTTCTGTCGCAATGGTGGCAGTACGGCCCGGAGTATATCCGGCGACCATACTGGTCGCACCGTATTCGCCGATCCCGCGGGCAAACGCAAGGATCATTCCGGCAATAATTCCCTGCCTGCAGTTCGGGATCCGGATACGCCAGAAAATTTTCCATTCCGAAATTCCCAGTGTCCGGGCTGAGTCTGCCAGGTTTTCGTCAAATGCTTCGAATGCGCTGCGGGTGGGACGGTACATAAGCGGAAAGACCACCGCGGTGACCGCGAAAACCGCTGACCACCAGTGCATGGTCAGCTTGATGCCGAATTGCTGGTAAAACCAGGATCCGATCACCCGCTTCGGTCCCAGGACCCGCAGCAGCAGATAGCCCATCACGGTGGGCGGCAGCACCATCGGCAGCGTCAGGACCACGTCCAGAATTCCTTTAACAAACCGCGGAAAGCGGGCGATATAATACGCCGCAGCGATCCCGGTAAAAAACACAATAATTGCCGAGATCGCCGTAATGCGGAGTGAATTATAAAGCGGAAAGAAGCTCATTTTCAGATAACACCGGCTGAGAGATATGGTTCAGAATTCTGCTGTCAATTATAAACATTATCAAATAAGTCGCGAAGAGTCACTTTAACTGAACGCTGAACCAAAAACTCCGAATGCTTTAATCAACCATTGTAAACCCGACTGATTCAAATATACCGGAAGCTTCTTCGCCTTTCAGATATTCAAGGAAGGCTTTGGCCTCATCCGGATGGGCAGATTCCTTCATGACAGCGGCCGGATAGATCACCTGTCCGCACATTTCTTTCGTGGCAGTGTCAACCGGTGTCAGCCCAGCGGAGAACGCATCGGTGCTGTAGATGATGCCCGCGTCAGCAAGACCTTCCGTAACTGCTGTAGTGACCTCTTTGACGTTGGAACCATAGGTCAGGTTTTCGGAAAGTGCCTCTTCATCCAGATCATAAAAAGCAAAAATTTTCTGCGTATACTGTCCGACGGGGACATCGCTGTTGCCAACAGCGAGAAGTACCTTTCCGGCTTTCAATGCTTCAGTGAGGTCATCAAAAGAATTGATGTCCGCAGGGTTCCCTTCCGCAGTGCAAAGGGCGACTTTGTTTTCCAGTAAATTAAACCTTGATATCCAACTGGTTCATCTGTTTCGGAGCGGCAGAAATAAAGACATCGCAGTCTGCGCCTTCCTGAATCTGGGTCTTCAGCGTTCCGGATGAATCAAAAGTGTAGATCAGGTTTACATCAGGCGCTGCTACTTTATAGAGCTCCGCGATCTCTGTAAGTGTTTCTGTCATGGAAGCAGCCGCAAAAACGATCAGGTCCGTTTTATCAGCAAGGCAGACAGCCTGGGAAGATAAAAGCAGAATGGCGGTTAGTAAGATTATGATTTTTTTCATTTTTCCTCCGGTATATTTTTCTCAGATACCCTTTATAAAACTATGTAAAGAGCATCTGCCAGATTTATTTGCATAATATTAGCAGAATGCGTTAGAATACTGAAGGAAAAGCGTTCGATATTATCAATTCTTTATTCGATATTATCGAATAATACTTATTTATAAAATATATGGAAAACAAAATCATTCTGTCAGTTGATAAATCAATGAAATTACTTGAAATTTTATTGAAATTCCGGCATCCGGTGAGTCTGAAAACGCTTTCGGAACACTCAGGCTATCCAAAGAGTACGGTTTATGGACTGTTGTTTACAATGATGCAGCATGATGTCGTTCATCAGTACGCGGACGGACGTTATGGTCTCGGGATCCGGCTTTATGAATTGGGAACTTCGGTTTCCGGATCCTGGGATATCAGCGCAGCGGTGCATCCGGCTTTGGAAAAACTGTCAGAGATGACCGGAGCGGGAACTTTCATCACTTATTTTGACGGGAAGAATGTGATTTCCTTCGACCGCTGCGTCGGGACCGGAGGGCTGCAGGTTATCCCGGAAGTCGGGATGCGTATGGCATTGCATGCCACTGCGCAGGGAAAGCTTTTCCTTTCCACCCTGAACCGCTCCCGGGTTCTGCATTTACTGCGGGAATCAGGAATGGCAGCCTTTACGCCGCACACGATCACGGATACGGACCAGATGTTTGCTGAACTGGACGCCATCCGGGTCCGTGGCTATGCTGTTGAGAATGGTGAATATCGGCGCGGGTTAATGGGAGCTGCTGCTCCGATACGTGAAATTGATGGTAAAATCGAGTATGCATTGGGTTTTGTCGGCTTGTTCCGGCGGATAACTTCGGATGAATTTCTGTCGGCAGTTGAGATGATGCTGAATGCTGCAAAAGATCTGTCCTGATTTCTAGGTTTTGGGGGTTGACCATGAGTCATTATGATCCGGAAAAAGATTCTTCCAATTTTGTGCTGCTTTCCGATATGATCCCTTCGATCATACAGGAGATACGCTATTTTTCAACCTATAACTTTATCGGGGATCGGATTGACGGCTATGAGGAACCGATCGCGCTTCTGACGAAAGAGGCTGCCAGGGCACTGAAAAATGTCGCCGGTGAGATGAATGTGAAAGGCTGCCGGCTGAAAATTTTCGATACCTACCGGCCGGTGACCGCTGTCAGGCATTTTATCCTTTGGGGAATTGAAGATCAGGATATCCGCATGAAGCCTTATTTCTATCCGGATGTTGTCAAACAGGAGCTGTTTTCAAAAGGTTATATCGCCAAAAAGTCCAGCCACAGCCGCGGCAGTACAGTTGACCTGACACTTTTGGATATGTCCACAGGGAAAGAACTGGATATGGGCTCTCCCTTTGACTGGTTTGGTGAGGAGTCCCATCCGGATTATAAAGGGATCACTGAGGAGCAATATGAAAACCGTATGTTCCTGAGGGAGGCAATGCTGCGCAATGGATTTCTGCCGATCGACTGCGAATGGTGGCACTTCACCCTCGCCGACGAGCCCTACCCGGACATGTACTTCACCTTCCCCGTTTCGAAAGATTCGCTCTTCAAATAGCGT
>CACYHU010000107.1 GCA_902774215.1 uncultured Chloroflexota bacterium | reverse complement strand
CCGAACAGGATATTGCGGAAAAATTGGCGGAAGAGCTTATCGAAAAAGCTGAGAAGGTGGAGCCTGAAATAACCGCGATACTGAAATCCCTGGAATCAAAGAACGCAAAGCTTGTAGGTTTGGAACACCGTATTAAATCAGAAGAAAGCCTTGCCAGAAAAATCCTTTCAGACGCTCATGATATGGAAGTTTCTCCGGAAGAGGCTGCAGCTTTAATTGGTGATGTGCTTCGTTATACCTTATGCATTGATGAAGATCAGTATATTCCCACCGTTGATAAAACGATGAAAACCTTTGAAGGAAAACATATCTCTGTCCTGAAATTTAAGAATCGATGGGGTGGAGAAGGATATAAGGGTATCAATACAAATCTGAAAACTGAGGATGGTTTTATTTTTGAGCTGCAGCTGCATACCCCGGCATCATTTGAAGCGAAAGAAGCAGAGCATGCGAATTACGAGATCGTGCGCAGCGAAACTGCCACAGAAGAGGAAAAAAGAGCTGCTGAAGAATATTCAAAGCAAATCTATGCTCAGGTCCCCATACCCGAGGGCGCACCGGATTATGTTTGGGAAATAAAGACAGAAAAGTAGCAAAAGGCTGTCATTAACCGGATCGGAAAACAGTTCGTATTATTTCGTTAGATTATTTATTGGAAAGGGATACGGGAGTAAATATGGAAGAAACAAAATATTATCGGTATGATATAGGGAATGTTATTGTCCGGAGAACCGGAGATTTGATTGAAAAACGAGGTAAGAACAATATTTGGGAACCTGCGCCGCATCTTCGCTACCGGTTTATGTCGGGTAATATGAGCCTTACAGAGATATCAAAGGAAGAAGCGGAAAAAATAATCGCTCAGCAAAGCACAGAGAAAAAGATGGAGTAAATCGTCTCACGCCGCTCTGCAGCGTGACTGTGATATAAAAAAGACTGTTACCCGGGTGTTTCCGTAACAGTCTTTTTGTTTGAAAGTATTCAGAGAAGCGCAGATTTATTCAGCTTGGGTCAGCAAAACAGGCTGCTTTGACTCATTCCCTTTACGACGGCTGTAGATCAGTGTTTTCCTGAATCGGCTCTCCGGCTATTTGCGGGAGTAAAATATGATCGGTGAAAACAACACGATCGGAAGGCCGAAGGGGAAAGCCGGAATGAAGAATGGCAATACCGGCAGCATCATTCTGACAGCCTGCGAGAATGAGGGTATGGATGTGGTGAATTCTTCTACAACGAGTACCGGCCCTTCGGTCTGCTCCGGTGATTCAATTTCATCGATAAGGACGAAGTCTCCTTCGATGGGATCGCTTTCCTCAATCACTTCAGATGGATCAGTATCATCGGACAAGCCGGTATCTTCTTCGTCAGATTCACTTTCCTCATCCTCTAAAGATGATTCCGTGTCATCGAAAAAGTCAGGATCTTCTTCGTCAGATTCGCTTTCCTCATCCACTACAGATGATTCCGTGTTATCGAAAAAGTCATGATCTTCTTCGTCAGATTCGCTTTCCTCATCCTCTTCAGATGATTCCGTATCATCGAAAAAGTCGGAATCTTCTTCGGCAGATTCACTTTCCTCATCCTCTTCAGATGATTCCGTATCATCGAAAAAGTCGGGATCTTCTTCGTCAGGTATGGCTTCCTCAACCTCTTCCGGTGATTCTATCTCATCAAAAGGTTCGGAAGCTTCTTCCACGGGTTCGCTCTCCGGGGGCTGCTGCGGTGATTCTGTGTCATAGAAAAAGTCGAGAGCTTCTTTGACAGGTTCGGATATCTGACTGTGATCCGCTGTATCTATATCATTAAAAAGGTCAAGGGCTGCTTCCATGGATTCGGTTTTCTGGCTCTGCTGCGGTGATTCTATGTCATGAAAAAGGTCGAGTCCTCCGGTTTTATCTTTCATTTGGATATCTCCATTTCTGCAATTGTTTTATATGCAATATTGTTTTTATTACCCCGGTCATAAGTCAGTAATGGCTCATGTGCTCCCCATGCCTCGGCAGTTCTCACATTCCGGGCAATCGTTACAGGGTATATATTCAGAGAACGGCTTTCAACAGCTTCTTTAGCTGCCTGGTGCAGCTTCAAACGGTCATTGTAAGAAGTCAGAAGTATACTGTAGGTCAGTTCCGGCTTGGCTTTTCTGATTTGATTGAGGGTGCTCATAAATAATTCAAGCCCCCAGATATCGGCGGGGTTTGGTTCCATCGGGATTATTACATGGTCAGATGCCATAAGCGCGTTTACAGTGAGAAGGCCCAGACCTGGTGCGGTATCAATGATGCAAAAGTCATAATCCTGATCCACACCTGATAATGCTTTCCGCAATATATCCCGGCGGTCTTTTCTTTCTGCAATTTCATTTTCTACCTGGGATAACAGGATATCTGCGGGTACGGCATCCATTCCATGCCAGTCCTGGACGGTCTCCTGAATGGCTGCGGTTCCCCGGTAAACGTTTGTTACAGACTTCTCTTGTTTGAGATTGCAGTAAAGTGTCAATGAGGATTGTGGGTCATTGTCAATTAATAAGACCCGCTTCCCCTGTGCAGCTATCGCAGCGGCCAGGTTTGCGGCGGTTGTCGTTTTCCCGCATCCTCCCTTTTGAACTGATATGGCTATTGTCTTCATTTGTCCCCTCTCATGTATCAACTAATTATAAACGAATGCAATACCTGTGCCACCAATCAGTGACCACATAAGCAATTTGTTTCGGGTAAAAAGCGACTCACGGATCCTGTCTCGGCCATCCCGGCAATTCTTACACCTTCTTCATAAGCCTTCATGTCCAGCTCTTCCGTTCCGGCGGGAATATGCCTTCTGACTGCTTTTCGCATGATATCATCAGGAAAGAGATGTAATAAGGTATTGATCGCTGCTGCGGCTACAACATTTGCTGTCATTGCACGTCCGACAACTTTTGCCGCAGTTTCCAGGATCGGTATGCTGAAAACTGTGGAAGCGGGACAGCTGCCGGGAATTGAAAGACCGGAGTCTGCAATAACAACAGAGTCCCGGGATAAATCTCTGCAGAATTTATTCAGGGAAGCCTGTGTCAGTGCGAGCAGCACGTCTGTTTTTTCCGGTTTGGAAAACCAGATATCCTCATCGCTGATGATAGTAAATGCCTGGCACATTCCGCCGCGCACTTCCGGTCCGTATGACTGGGATTGTACTGTTTTATCTCCATTAAGTACAGCTGCTTCAGCCAGTATTACGCTGATCAGGACCACACCCTGACCGCCGGAACCGCTCAAACGAATCGCACATCGGCCTTTCATTTACGATCCTTGTTTTCAGTGTTTTCCCGTTTTTTTTCGATGATCTGCCGGTAAATGGCGGTATAGCCGGGATAATCATTTTTCGTCAATTGTCCGATGATAAACTTATCTTTCCTTTCCTCTTCGGATAGTTTATCCCATTGGGTTTGTGTGATGCCGTGATCCCGCTGGTATTTCATCATGTCGACAGCGCTTCCCTTTTTGTTTTTCCGTCCGTAATAGGTCGGACAGGGACTGAGACAGTCGATGAGGGAAAAACCCGGGTTGGCGATGCCGTCCCGGATCACTTTGATGGTCTGCTGTGTGTGATAAGCACTTCCGCGGGCGGTGTAGGAAGCTCCCGCAGCGGCTGCAAGCAGGGGGATGTCAAACTGCCGGTCTATATTTCCGTAAGGGGCTGTCGTTCCGTATTCTCCTGTCGGTGTTGTGGGTGAGTACTGTCCGCCGGTCATACCGTAAATATTGTTGTTGAATACAATGACAGTGAGCTCCATATTGCGGCGGGCCGCATGGATCAGGTGATTGCCGCCAATCGCTGTGCAGTCACCGTCACCCGTGATGACGATCACTTCCAGTTCAGGCCTGGCGAGTTTGATGCCTGTCGCAAACGGGATCGCCCGTCCATGAGTGGTATGGATGGTGTTGAAATCCAGATACCCGGCAGCACGGGACGAGCAGCCGATCCCGGATACGATCACGACCTTTTCCCGTTCCAGCTTCAGATCGTCGATGGCAGCGGCGACGTAACGCATCAGGATACCGTTGCCGCAGCCGGGACACCAGATCTGCGGAAGATGATCGACCCGCATATAACGAAAAACCAGGTCACTGCATTTTTTCATTATTTGCCTCATTTATCTTTTGCAGGATTTCGTCCGGCCGGATCAGCGTTCCATCGATTTTTCCGATAAAGCTGATCGGCAGTCTGCCTTCCGTGACACGCTGCACTTCCCGGAGCATTTGTCCGGCATTATGCTCGGCCATGATGATTTTTTTCAGCTGCGGGATCCATCCCCGCAGCTCCTTTTCAGGAAACGGCCATACGGTGACGGGGCGGAACATCCCTGCCCTGATTCCATGGGAACGGGCTTCCCGAATGGCTTCTTTTGCAGCCCGAGCGGTGCCGCCGAAGCAAACGACGGCAATCTCGGCGTCCTCCATCATATCGTTTTCGACCTGAACGATGTCGTCATAATTGCAGCTGATCTTCTGAAACAGGCGCTCCATCAGTTTTCGGGCGGTATCGTGGTCATTGGTTGGGAAGCCGGATTCATCATGGATGAGCCCGGTGATGTTGTATCGTTCGCCATCACCGAATGGAGCCATGCGCGGCACCCATTCTCCGGGATCAACATGGAAACAGGTTTTATTTATGCCGGAAACGCCGGAAAGCGGGCGGTTGATGACCTCATAGGAATCAGGATCCGGGATCACGATTCCTTCCCTCATATGGCCCACGATCTCATCCATCAGGAATATGACGGGTGTCCGGTACTTTTCAGAAAGGTTGAAGCAACGGATCGCAAGCGAATAAACCTCCTGCACACCGGATGGGGAAACAGCGATAACCGGATGGTCGCCATGCGTACCCCAGCGTGCCTGCATAAGGTCCCCCTGTGCCGGAGATGTCGGCATGCCTGTGGATGGTCCGCAGCGCTGCACGTCAACGATCACGCAGGGGATCTCCGCAAGTGAAGCGTATCCGATGTTTTCCTGTTTGAGCGAAAAACCCGGCCCGGATGTGGCAGTCATGGCTTTTTTTCCTGCGACGGAAGCCCCGATAACGGCAGCCAAACCGGCGATCTCGTCTTCCATCTGAATAAAGACACCGCCAACCTGCGGCAGGCGGACCGCACAGGCCTCTGCGATCTCAGTAGATGGGGTGATCGGATATCCCGCGAAGAAACGCATTCCTGCAGCGAGGGCGCCTTCAACGCAGGCTTCATTTCCCTGCATCAATACGCTTCTGCTCATGAGTGTTTCTCCGTGTCACTGATAAAAACAGCATAATCCGGACAGAGCTCCTCGCATCGTCCGCATAATATACATTGGTTGTTTTCTTTCAGGGATGCTTTTTCCAGAACGATCTCCAGTGCTTCTGTGGGACAGAAAGCCGCGCAGATCCCGCAGCCTTTGCACCAGTCCGGGTTAAGGACAAGAACTTTACTCATATCGACCTGCCAAAATCCGCTTCCTTTCAGGAAAATGAATCAAATCATACCGTTATACGGCGCACATTAGTTATACCACTGTTTAGCCGATCAGGTAAAAAGTTCACCTCGGAAAAGAGGCCGTTGTCATAAGATATTTTTACGATAAGTAAGAAGCTCACGAGGCCTGACACTTTGCTGCGGCGAAGTCCGCATAAAGGGTCTGGCGTTCGTGATGCGCCTCCCGAAACTCACGGAATCTGGCATTTTTCTGCAGCGAAGCCGGCACAAAAGACCTGCTCCCCGTGATGTGCCTTCTTAGTCCAGCGGAGCCTGACATCCGTGATCAGCTGCTATACCACAAAATCGAACATTTGTCAACCGCCAATATTGGCGGTTTTCTTTTTCAAAATTCTGTATATACTATGGTTAACGATTGAAACAGGACGGCCATCGGGATTTGAAAACGAAACCGTCCATAAAACAGAGAGGAGAGGAGGCAGCATGGCAGGTAATCCGGGTAACCCGACGAGGCGGATGATGTATGAAGCCGCGTTCATGAATTTGTCAAACGGGATCGTGAGCCCGGTTGACAAAGATATTCTGGCGTATGCCCCTCTGCCGGACAGCGTGACAGATTCTTACACCACCCGGGAAGTCGACCCGCTGCAGACGATGAACCTGGCGAATAACGCTCTGACCCTTTGGGTCGATGAGGCCAAAAAAGCCAGTTATTTCACTGCCCACTTCGTCACACTCAGCCGCATGATCATGAACGGCGTCGCGACGATGGCCCGCGGTCTGGTAACGCTCCATATTCAGGGAGAGGACCTGGACCGGGCACCCTTGTCGATACAGGATCTGATCGGTATTTCTTCTTATCAGTTCCGCAAAAGCTACCTTCCGCTGGACGGATACCCTGATCAGGCTTTTCAAAACAAAAGAGAAGCTTGCCGAAAAGGTATCAATGCCTCAGGCATCAGGACTTCCAAAGCAGGACATAAAGGAACTTACTGCTGATGCAGACAGTATGGATCCTTTGACTTCCTTCGGATTTACAGATGATGGATTGTCCTCGTTTGCGGCACTGTCCGAACCGGGCAGTTACGGTGCGATACAGGCATTCGGACCGCTGCAAACCGAAAAGAAAAGCCGCAGGAATTCCAAAAACCATGTTCCTGAATTGCCGGAAGAAGCGGCAGCGGATGTTTTAAACCTGAAAGCTGATCCGAATGGATCTTCCGGGAACGCACTTCCCGAACCTTCAGAAAACGCTGAAACGGAAAATACCGGACGCATTCCGAATGACGGAAGTCAAAACAGCGGCGATGAAGCTGAAGGATCAGGACCGGATCAAGCTCGGGAAACAATGGAACCTGTCAAAACGGATGATCCGCAGCAGCCGCTGGAAGAAAACACAGAAAGCAGTGAACAGCTTTCTGACACCGGAAATAATACAGACGCTGGGGATCGATCGGATAATACGGAAACTGCGGCGAGGAAAGAGACCAAAGAAGGATCCCCGGTACCACTGTCACAATCACCGCCGGTCGGGAAAAACATACCGGATCATCCGCCGGAATATGCCAGGATCCTTTACCGGGTGGCATGCCGGAGTTCGGGGAATAAAGACGGAGCACTTGAATTCACCCTGAACGAGATCAGACAATTGCTCGCGGATCCGGAATTCTGTATGTATGAACCGAAAATGGCGGCAGATTTCAGAAAAATACTGGAGTCATTGCGCTGCTGACCGGAAAACCGAAAAACTTACCAAACACAGCCGGAATCGGATGGTTTCGGCTATGTTTGGTTTCCTGTAACCTGCCGGTTGTCAAAAAAAATAACAGTTTTGTATTGAAACTGAAAAACAGTGTTATAATAAAAAACGATTTGGGCGGGTAGCTCAGTTGGTTAGAGCACATCCCTTACAAGGATGGGGTCGCAGGTTCGAGTCCTGTCCCGCCCACTGAAAATTATATCATTTTCCATAACCTTAAGAAGATACTTAAGGTTTTTTATTTAAAATGCTTCTTCCTGACAGATTTATAACTGGATCAGTCGGGAATCTGTCAGAAACAAAATACATTAGACACAGCGGGGAATATGAGGGCCGCAGGCCCATGAAAATCAGGCGCGGACTGCGGCTTTTGCAAACACACGAACTTTCGATCCCACGCCCTGCGAAGCATGCTCTCCGGAATGCAAAGTGAGCTCTTAAAATAGAAGACAGTCCCCCACTCGCGGGGAACTGTCCGGTAAAGCATTTTATATGTTTATTCTCAGATTTTTCCGAGAGCTTTAAGAAGGCTTTCAGAGTTCATGGGCCATGTGCGGAGCCAGACGCCACAGGCGTCATGAATGGCCATGCCGATGGCAGGAGCTGCTCCGTTGCAGGCAATTTCCGAGATAGATTTCGCACCATACGGGCCGTCTTTATCGTCGACATCAATGAGCACGGACTTGAATTCATCCGGCGCTTCCGTGATCATCGGAACACCATAATCAGTGAAGTTGGCGTTGATACAGCGGCCATCCTTATCCAGAACCATATTCTCGTAGAGACTGTGCCCGATGGATTTCATTACCGCACCGTACATCTGGCAGAGAGCGATTTCAGGATTAATTGGGGTTCCGGCGTCCTGAAGTGCGAAGAATTTCTGGACCTTGATCTCACCTGTTTTAATATTAACCGCGACCTGTGCAAAGTGGGCACCGTAAGGAACTGAGGAAGCAGCAGTGACAAAGCTGCCATGCGCGACCATCTGACCCCGGCCTGTACCGCTGATGGCTGTATGGGATAATTCACCATAGGTAATTGATTTTCCTGTTTTCTTTGAGTAAACTTCACCCGGAGCACGTACATCCAAATCAGCCGGATCCTCTTCCATCTGCAGAGCGGCTTCCTGAATGATCTTTTCCTTGAGCTTCTTTGTGGCAACAAGTGAAGCATTTCCGCTGAAGAAAGTACCGGAAGAGGCGTAGGCACCGGTATCAAAGACGCATGAGTCCGTATCACCGGAGATAACGCTGACCCGGTCCATCGGGACTTTCAGAATTTCACAGACAATTTTGGCTGAGATGGTGTCGAGACCGGTTCCAAGATCTGCGCCGCCGCTGTTGAGAATAACAGTTCCATCAGTTTCTAGCTTGGCAATGGCTTCAGCATGATCGAGACCCGGAAGACCGGAGCCCTGCATGATCATGGCAAAACCCTTGCCGATCTTCCAGTCAGGATCCCCGGATTCCTCCCGATGACCCCAGTTGATCATCTCACATCCTTTTTCAATGGCTTCATCCAATCCACAAGAGCCGACAGGAACGACATTGCCTTCACGCCCTTCGCCAAGCCCCTTAAGGATCTCCAGCATGTAGCCTTCTTCAACGTGGTTTTTCATGACCATGTCTTTATAGTCGATGCCGAGTTTCTCAGCAAGTTCAGCCATAGCCATCATGATGCCATAGGTTCCTTTCGGTGTACCATATCCCTGGTAGGCACCTGCAGGCGGAGTGTTCGTATAAAAGACCTTCAGATCATAACCCATGTTATCCACTTTGAAGAGCGGCAGGGTCTTTGAGCAGCTGTTCATCGGGACCGTCAGACAGTGGTTGCCGTAAGGACCGGTATTAGCGCATACTTCCATGAAAATCGCTGTGATGGTGCCGTCCTTTTTACCTCCCATCTTGACGCGTGCACGCATTGGATGACGGGTAGAGTTGGCGATAAATTCTTCTTCACGGGTGTTGCGGTAATATACCGGTTTCCCGGTGATCCAGGCCGCATACCCGGTGAGATCTTCGACCAGGATATCCTGCTTGGATCCATACCCGCCGCCTACGCGTTCCTTGATAATATGTATCTTATTTTCAGGAATACCGCAGACCCAGCTTACAATTCGGCGAACATGATAGGGGACTTGTGTAGAAGCGTTGATTACCAGACGCCCGTTTTCAACATGTGCATAGCAGACATGCGGTTCAAGCGGAGTATGCTGGATCTGACTGGTCTGATAAGTTCGATCGATGATGGCGTCTGCTTCAGCAAAACCTTTTTCCAAGTCGCCGATGTGCCCTTTGTTGGAAGCGGCAATGTTTTTACGAATGTCAGCGTGCAGCGGGAACTGGTATATCACATCGCCTTCACGCGGGTCTCCGGCTTTGGTGTTGTATTCTTCCAGATCGGAAGGAGCTCCTGCATTATATCGTACCGGCCCGTTGTGGACCAAAGGAGCATTTTCAGCCATCGCTTCTTCCACGGTGTAGACAGCTTCTGTTGGTTCGTATTCAACTTTGATAAGGGAGGCTGCTTTATCAGCGATCTCCGGTGTTCGGGCAACGATCCCGGCAACACGATCCCCGACATGGCGGACCTTCCAGTTGAAGAGACGGCGGTCATGCGGCGAAGGTTCCGGATTACCTTGTCCTGCCTGCATATAATAAACATCCGGGCAATTGGCCGCGGTGATCACTGCAGCCACGCCATCCAGTTTTTCAGCTTCAGCCGTGTCAATGGATTTGATGTAGGCACTGGCAAAAGGAGAACGCAGGACGTGCAGACACCAGGCATTTTCAGGAACTTTATCTTCCACGAAAACCGGTTCGCCTGAGACAAGCGCAGCACCATCGATCTTACCGACGGGTTTACCGATAATATCCAGATGTGGACGGAAGGAAGGTGCGATCTCACTCTGAAATGTGCCGGTATCACGCAGCTCGCAGGCAAGTTTGACCGCCAGAAAATAATGTTCGTAGCCTGCATCGCGGATAAAAATGCTGCTTAGTGCGTCGATTATCTGTGCTTTTGTAGGTGACGGATACTGTTCCAATAACCAGGTCAGGATGAGGGCTGCCGCAGGAGCATTATATGCGCTTTGAACGATACCGGATGCAACCATTGCCTTTTGAACGTAATTCAATTCTCTGCCGCAAAGAAGGCTTTCTGCTGTGCGGATATCCGCATCTTCCGCCTGATAAAGAAGTATCAGGTTGGAATAGCGAAGCTTTCCATTGAAGATAATTGTATCTGATCCGGCAAAGCCTTCCGAATCATCACTGTCACGAACAGAGTGGTATCCGGTACGGAAAAGTACGTCACGGAGCCTTTCGGTTGGAGAACCTGAAAGCAATACTGTTTCACCATTTATTTTACATTTCCACTGTTCCATGTATTTACCTCCTCAGGGTGAATGCAGTTTTTGCAAGGTATTTTTTGTAAACGGCACTGCCGGTAATATCATCGGTGTAAGTGAGTGTTTCAGTAATTTCAGGACTGTCGCCATAAGCAAGACCACTGCCGTGGACGCTAAGCGCAAAAATGCCGCAGCTTTCCGCTGCGATCACGGCAGCATGACTGGCGGCAGTGTTGCCGAATCTTTTGACCCAGCCGGTGCGGTTTTTATCAATGACAATGGACATGATCAGAGCTTTACAGGTGCTTTGAAGGTATTCGCCAATCTTTTTTTCATTTTCACCATGCGGTGTCATACAGACCAGTACCGCATCTGCGGCAGTCAGTGCTGCAGCAAGATAACTGTCATCTCTCCGTAATCCGAGATTACCGCCGACAGTTGCAGCGTTTCTTCGTGCGAGTGAGGTACAGAATCGGGCTGCTTCCCGGATAAATTCTGGAACAAGATCTGATTCGGCGATATCCTGCAGTGTGCATCGTGCTCCGATGATGAGTTTATCTCCGTTCATTTCTAATTTATCCATACCGAGATGATTCAAATCAATGAGGTCTTTTCCTTCAGCGGAACCGCCCAGACGAAGATCATCTGTTCCGCCGGCAAGGTAAACTGCAGATGCCGCATTTTCCTTACGAAGCATAACAGCTTCCAGCGGCGTTTGCGGATGATAAATTTTCATGTACTGTCCTCCATTTCTGCGTATGAAAGAATGAAAGATTCTTATAAAGCTTTTATTATCATAGCAAAAAGGTCAGTTTTTGTAAAGATGAAATTAATATTAATTATCTACAGGGAAAAAATTGACAAATGATACTATTTAAACAATGAATATTAAAACAATCTGTGTATAAAGACTCTTCTTAATCTTTTATAACATATTTAAACATGTCAAAGCGTGTAAAGCCGATTTTCTGAATTGATTCAATGCTTTTTATCTGATCATCTTTTGTGTTATATCCCGGGATGAGAGGAACACGTACCAGAACCTTTTCAGGTCCGGCTTTCTCGAAAAGAAAACGAAGATTATCTTTCATCAATTTGCCGTTTCCGCCGGTATAACGGTGATAGATTTCGATATTCATATCCTTACAGTCGACAATGAAAAGATCCACATCATCCAGAACTATTGAAAGTTTTTCGGCGGGAATGGCAAGACTTGTTTCTATATTGAGCTTCCATGCAGAGGGAATCTCATTTTTGAATCGATGGATGAATTCTGCGTGAAGCATGGGCTCTCCGCCGCCGAAGGTTACGCCACCGCCTGTAGCCTGAAAATACAGATCATCTATTTTAAGAATTGTATATAATTCCTGTGCGGTAACATAACGCGGAACTGCTTCTTTGAGAAGTTTTTTATTGATGCACCAACGGCAGTCAAGTGTACATCCGGCTCCCGCTGCGAGCGTTGTGATACCGGCTCCATCCGTCCCCATCCGCAAACGGACACAACTGAGCAGAGGGTAAAGCGGTTCAGTTATAGGGCACGTAACCTGAGAGCTCATTATAGATAATTTCTACGGGTTTGGTGCTGTCAAGCGGGACCGTGGCGGTTGGCTCTGATTTTACCTCCGGCACTGCGGTTACAGCAGCGATTTCTGAGCCTTCTTCTATTTCATATGGATAAGGAACTTCTCCGGAAAGTTCTATTATTTCTTCTGGCGTAGGTGAAGGCTTGATGTCTGCTTTAACAGTATCAATTACATCACATCCTGTAAGAGCCGCAGCCATACCGGCACACAATGAAACAAGACGGATCGGTAAACCCAGAGATGTTTTTTTTCTCAACTGGCTTTCCAGATAACGAACTTCACTTTCACAATATGGACAGGTTCCTTTGCATTCCCCGGTATGTGTACATTCTTTTGTCTGATAAGGGATCTCGTTTTCTTCCGCGATCCTTCTGCGGATTTCCCTGAGAAAGCTGCATTTTTGTTTTCCCATCATAACACACCTCCATCCATCTTCTCTGTAAACGTCTTCTAAGAGGTTTTTGTTCCTGAAAAAAATGCCCCAAATCCAAGCAAAGTGAATTTGGGACATTTTATTATGGTGTATACAGAGACCGGATCATGAGTATCCGATCAGTGTTTTTTTATTTTCCTGTGTTGATAAAAACAGTATCATCAGCGGCGTTGCCGGTTTCATCGTTCCAGGTCAGTTCGTAGGTGCTGAGCAGATCAAAATTGCCGGTACCGTTGGTATAAACTACTTCTTCAGTCATGTTGTCATCAGTGTCCCAGGTAAGAATGGAGTGCTTTCCGTTTTCATAACGAAGTTCGGCTCCCTTTCCGGTGGCTTCAGCTGTCATTTCCCAATAAGCCTTTTGAGCTGCGTTTGCAGACCAATGAATTTGAATATTGTATTTTCCATCTTCTGCTGCTTTTTCGATCTCTATGTTTCCTCTGCCGGCAATCTTTTCAGTCCAGGTACCGATCATATCATCAGCAGTATACCCAAGGGAATTGTGCAGAACGATTTCATGGTAGAAGTCATTCATAACCTGGCTTGCTTTTATATTTTCATCATCGAATTCAGCCTTATAGAGAAGTTCATACTTTCCATCGGACCAGGTTTGACGGATATAATTTTCTTTTCCATCCATGAGGAAGAAATCGAAGCGGAGGTCGACATCCGGAAAATTCAGTACTACATATTCGCCGTCCGGAGTTTCTTCATCCCGTACGATGCTGTAAGTGGCATTTTGTACAAGGGGAGTGATATAATCGGACGCTTTAATACCGTTTGGCTGCTGCGGACCGTATTCAAGTGTGCTTACTGAGTAATTTACATCGTCCATATACATTATGTTCGCAAGGGAAACATCCAACTGTGTGTTGGTAAATTTTTCAGGAGTAAGACCCTTATTTTCAGTGACAAAGGTTTCGCGGACACTGTGGCCCCATTCGTTGAGCTTACCCCAAATCTCTAAAGCTGCCTGATCACTATAGTCAGCACGGACAATGCGGACGTCAGTGGGATGGTAATAAACGTAATAATTGTTATTTATATCTTTTGCAAAGAGAATGTATCCCGGTATGTCTTCACAGCGGAGCCTGTGCATTTCTTCTTCGCTGATGCGGGCGATGCTGAAAAGCCAGCCGGCGCCATTCCAGGGAATTTCCTGTTTCTTTGCTTCTTCAAGAGATTCGATTTCAGAGACAGAGAAAAGCATGCCCCGTTCATCATTTTCCGGCGTTTCAACCAATACTAAATCGGCATATTCATCCGGGACGGTAAGTGTCATGCTGTTGTTGGTGTAGGATTTTTCAGCAAAACAGACCGCCGTGAAGGCAAGTATAAAAACAAATAGACAAAGTGCAAAAAGTTTCTTCATATTACTGATCCTTTCTTAATATAAAACGAAAACAAATATTTTTTTGTTTCAACAATTATAAAGTAGTTTTATTCGCAAAGAGTGTCTGTTATTTTTCTAAGAGTGCAGGGTAATCCCGGTGCTTTTTCCTGATCAAAGAAAACGTCCAGTGATGCTTTCAGTGTTCTCTTTGATCTCTTCCGGTGTACCGCATCCGACGATGCGTCCTCCATCCTTACCTCCTCCGGGTCCCATATCCACAATGTAGTCGGCATTACGAATGACGTCAAGGTCATGTTCGATAACAATGACGGTAGCTCCCTGATCGATGAGATGCTGGAAGACTGACATCAGGATCCTTACATCCAACGGATGCAGTCCAATCGTAGGCTCATCGAAAACAAAGATCGTATCCGACTGGCCTTTGCCCATTTCGCTGGCGAGCTTCAGACGCTGTGCTTCCCCGCCGGAAAGGCTTGGGGTTTCTTCGCCAAGTGTCAGATAGCCAAGCCCGAGATCATGGAGTACCTGGAGACGGCTTTTCACAGTTTTCAAATCATCACAAAATTTTATAGCTTCATCCACGCTGCAGGACATGAGTTCAGGAAGCGAACATTTACTTCCGTCTTTTCGGATGCGTTTTACTGTATAAGCTTCTTTTGTATATCGCGAACCTCCGCATTCCGGACATGTGATGTCAACATCCGGCAGAAATTGTACATCCAAACTGACAGCACCGGTTCCGTCGCAAACGGGACAGCGGAGCTTTCCCGTATTATAGCTGAAATCACTTGCGCTGAACCCTTTTTCTTTTGCATCGGTTGCACGCGCGTAAACCTTTCTGAGTTCATCATGAATATTTGCGTAGGTAGCAACAGTAGAACGAATGTTGATGCCAATGGGTGTGGCATCGATCAGCTTGATCTGATTGATCCCTTCAGCTGAGACTGATCTCACGTGTTCAGGCAAATCATTTCCGGAAAGGCTTGCTGATAAACCGGGAATAAGGCTTTCTAATATCATTGTGGTTTTTCCGCTGCCGGAAACTCCGGTGACGACGGTCAGCCTGCCTTTCGGAAACCGGACCGTAAGCGGACTCACTGTATGGATCCAGTCTGTTTCCATGTATATTTCACCGAGACTGAAAAGATCCTTTTTCTCGATCCGGCTGCGGAGAATTTGTTTTTCTTCCGGAGAGAGATATGGACCTATCATAGATCCGGGATCCTGTATAACTGAGCATGGTGTACCTTCTGCGATGATCCTGCCTCCGCCGGCTCCTGCTTCCGGTCCCAGTTCGATGATCCAGTCTGTATGAGCCAGTACCTGTGTGTCGTGATCAACAACAACGATTGTGTTGCCGTCTGCAGCAAGATCATCCATAACACCCTTCAGCCCTTCCAAATTGGATGGGTGAAGGCCGATGGATGGTTCATCAAGGACATAGAGTACACCGGTTGTCCTGTTTCGCACAGCTCTTGCAAGTTGTGTTCGCTGGCGCTCTCCTGTAGAAAGGGTCGATGTTGCCCTGTCCAAAGAAAGATAGGAAAGGCCGAGATCTACAAGGCGTTTTGCGGTGTGATGGAAAGCTTCACAGATACTGACAGCCATCGGACGCATTTCTTCGGGCATTTGCGATGGGACTCCGTTCACCCAATCGATAAGCTCAGAAAGTGGAAGTCTGCAAACCTCATCAAGAGAAACGCCTCTTAGATGCAGCGAACGGGCTTTTTCAGAAAGTCTTGAACCGTGACAGTCAGGACAGATATCTTCTTTAAGAAATTTTTCAACGCGTTTCATGCCCTTTTCGTCTTTAACCTTGTTGAGTGCGTTGAGTACAGTTGCAGTCGCACTGTAATAGGTGAAATCCAACTCTGTAGCAGCAAGACTCTCACCTGATTTCGGCTTGTAGAAAATATGCTTTTTTACCATCGGCCCGTCATAGACAATTTCTTTTTCCTCTTCAGTTAAATCACGGAAAGGTACATCTGTCCGTACACCCATTGCGCGGCAGACATCGGTCATTAGCGACCACATCAGACTGTTCCAGGGAGCTACAGCACCCATATCAATTGTCAGCGTGTCATCAGGAATGAGGGTAGACCGGTCAACTGTGCGTACAAGTCCCGTTCCTCCGCAGCGTTTGCAGGCACCGGAACTGTTGAATGCAAGGTCTTCAGCACCGATCACAGGAACGACTTCTCCGCAGACCGGACAGTGAACTTCTTTTTCCGCCGCAAAGTCCAGTGTCGCTTCGATCTCATGACCGTTAGGACATGTATAATTTGAAAGGCGTGAGAACATCAGGCGCAGACTGTTCAGCAGCTCTGTGGACGTGCCAAAGGTAGAGCGGATCCCCGGAATGCCCGGACGCTGGTGTAGAGCGAGAGCTGCCGGAACATAACGGACATCATCAACCTGCGCTTTGGAAGCCTGCGTCATGCGGCGGCGGGTATAGGTGGAAAGGGATTCCAGATAACGACGGGAACCTTCTGAATAAAGAACACCCAATGCAAGTGAAGATTTACCTGATCCGGAGACGCCGGCAATACCGACAATTTTATGGAGGGGGATATTTACATCCAAATTTTTGAGATTATGTACTTTTGCCCCGCGGATTTCGATTTGAAGTGGCAAATTATGACCGTATGACATTATATCTGGTTCACTCCTGAGGATTACAGGTTTTTTGCGTTTATAATAAAAACTTCTAAAAAATTATACCGCAGCATATAGATGGAATAATTTAAAATCATATGAATATAATGGATATTGTTTTGCAGAAACCCGTACCATTTTTGAAAATATCATAAAAGGTGAATGATTTCGTTATATAATAAAAATATCAATAGAAAAGAGGCGTTATGAGTGAAAACACACAGACATCAGTAAAACTTGTTCCGGCTGCATGTCCCAAATGCGGAGGACAACTGGAAGTAGACCCCACACAGGAAGCTGCAGTTTGTAAATATTGCGGCACACCTTTTATTGTTGATAAAGCCATCCAAAATTACAACATTGCGAATGCTCATATTGATCATGTCGACAAAGTAACCGTTGATATGAAAGGAAGTGTAGATTCTGTTGTAGGATTTTTTGAGCGGGAAATCGACAAATCCCGTGAGAGTCACAGGGAAGACAAAAAAATCGATGCAGAAAATCAGAAGGAATTT
>CACYHU010000106.1 GCA_902774215.1 uncultured Chloroflexota bacterium | reverse complement strand
AGATCGCCTTTTCAGTGATCTCTACTTCACCGATGCTGTAATTCCGCTGGAAATTGGTTGCATCATCATTTGCATCCCAGAGGCAGAATTCCATATAGGGGAATACATCAAATTCTTTTACGGTATCGGTTTCATTTGTTACTTTCAGACGCATCAGCAGGCAGTTTTCTCCCAGGGGCACAAACATTTCCTGCCGTGCTTTGATGCCATTTTTGGCGGATTCTATCACGGTATACCCAAGACCATGACGGCAGCTATAGGAATCTAATTCGCATTTGACCGGCTGCCAGCCCGGATTCCATACCGTTTTTCCATCCCGGATATAGAAGTGATATCCCTCACTGTCCAAAGGTGAATTGTTGTAACGATAGCGTGTGATCCGTCGAAGACGCGCATCCTGGTAGAAACTGTAACCGCCGGCAGTATTGGACAGGATCGTGAAAAACCCTTCATTTCCGAGGTAATTGATCCAGGGCAAAGGCGTCCGGGGTGTTGTTATAACATATTCCCGTAAATTATCATCAAAGTAACCAAATTTCATGATTCCTCACTAATCTGTTTCCAGCCTGTTCAGGACTGAATTTCATTTTATTACAAATGAATATTATAATTGTTGACTCCGGAAAATACAATGTTTTGGAATCACAATTGTTTTTATATTTCATAATTATATCTGTTCAGGACCGGGTGACGCAACACAGGACCGGTCTCCGTGTGCTCAGCTCTGATCAATCAAGCTTCAGGATCAGCTTCAAAACTCTTTGCGCGGAGCGGTCGATATCTTCTTCAGAGATCAATCCTTTTTCCAATGCTAATTTCACGCGTTCCGGGAAACCACATCCCATTTTCACATCATTTCCTGCGATGATCTCCTTATATTGTTCTCCGGCATTCCACCAGTCAGTTGTGACAAGACCGTCATAAGACCATTCATCCCGCAGGATCCCCTGCAGCAATTCTTCACTTTCAGAGCAGCGCCGGCCATTGACAATATTATAGGATGTCATCAATGCCCAGGGATCACCGATTTTTATGGCAATTTCAAAAGGCTTCAGATAGATTTCACGCAGAGCACGTTCCGAAAGGCGGGAATCACTGTAACGGCGGTTTGATTCCTTATTATTGCAGCAGAAATGCTTGATTTCCGCGGCAATGCCGTTTGCCTGAATACCTTTGATCATGGCACCGGACAGAACACCTGCAAGCATGGGATCTTCTGAATAATATTCAAAATTACGGCCGCAAAGGGGACTTCTATGGATATTGACCGCCGGGGTCAGCCATACAGAGATATTATTTTCCTTTACTTCTTCGCCGGCAGCAAAACCAACCTTTTCAACCAATTCAGGATCCCAGGTCGAAGCGAGCTGCGTTGCGCAGGGAAATGATGTCGTAAAGACACCACATTCCGGGCGGAGCCGCAAACCGGCAGGACCGTCAGCAGTCATGACAGCCGGTACTCCATATTCCGGAATGCTGCCAAATCCAAAGGTATTGGCAACTCCGGTATTTGGCTGACCGCCGAGCAGATGGATCTTGTCATCAATGGTAAGCTGAGCCATAAATTCTTCAAGTGAGACTTTCCCATCGGCGACATCATCAAGCGGAATATTATCGGGCATTTCAAAAAAGTTTACAGGCGGGACATAACGAACAGCAGGAGCCATGCATAACCCCTCAACAGATTCTTCTCCGCTCAAACCATTTTCATCAAAGCGGCGGGAAGAATCTAACGGCAGATCCTCATACGAGCCGTCTGAAAGGAGTCTTTTTTCCAATTGGAAAGGATCAAGCCGGGATTTGAGCTGCTGCGTGATCCTGTCCGCATCGATTGTATATACAAAATCAAGTTTTTCCGCATCTCTGACGTTATTGCCGATATAAAATTCATAGTCTCCTTTTTCGAGTATATAAGCCGATTTGGAAACCCTGCCTGAATCGTCAAAAGAAGCCATGCTATCTATGCGAATACCAAGAGCTATTTCCTGAGATTCACCGGGATCCAGCAATCTGGTTTTAGCAAAGGCGCCAAGCGTTCTCTGCGGTTTTCCCAGCTTTCCCTGAGGAGCACGATAGTAAAGCTGAACAACTTCACGTCCGGAGTAGTTACCGTTATTTTTTACGCTGACGGAAACCTGAATTTCATCATCATCTGCTGAAACGGATATTGGTTTAATAGTAAATTGAGTATAAGAAAGTCCATAACCAAAAGGATAGACTACTTTCTTACAGGCACCGGGAATGGTTTCAAAATAACGGTATCCGACATAAATATCCTCATTGTAATTGACATAATACGGAGATTCATGAAAACCTTCTGTGGAGGGATAATCCTCAAGATCACCGGCGAGGGTATCAGGCAGTTTTCCGGACGGGGTATCATTACCCATAAGTAAATCGGCAGCTGCCAATCCACCGGTCATTCCGCCCTGCCATGCCAGCAATGCAGCCTGAATCCGGTCATTGAATGCGTACCATTTTGCATCTGTAAGACCGCCGACATTCAAAACAACGATAACTTTTGAAAAATGGCTGCAAACTTTTCGGACCATCTCCTGTTCTTCGATCGTGAGATTGAAGTCGCTTTTCGGGAACAGCTTTTGCGAGAGCTGTGAGATTTCAAATTCAAATTTTTCCTGATTCGGATATGAGACACTGCAGCGGTCCCATGCTTCACCTGAAAAACGGCTGATCGAAATTATCGCCGTGTCAGTAAAAACTGACGCATCCGCCAAAAGATCTTCGGGAATTTCGGGTTCCACAGTCATGCCGGGCTGTGCTCCTGAAGTCAGCTGTTCGTGAACATTTTTACGATAAAATTCACAAAGAGGTTCGAATATTACAGGAGAATTTTCCTGCTGTTTCAGCCCTTCATATAAATTAATCATATAAGCGCAGGTCACATCACCGCTGCCTCCGCCTCCTTTTACAAAATCGAAGGTACCTTTACCGAACAACGCAACACGGCTTCCGCCTTTTAAAGGGAGCACATCGTTATCATTTTTCAGGAGAATCATCCCTTCCCGTGCAGCCTGCCGGGCAAGTTCAAGATGCTCCCTGCCTGCAGTAACCTTTTCATGATCCGCATAAAGCGGTAAATTTATCTGATATCTGGCACGTGTCCAATGACTCATCTGAAACCTCCAATTTTCATATTTCTGATAAACGGTTCATATTTCATATGATTCTGTCTTCAAAAACTGACAGATTGTTTTACAATCATAACATGCGTAAGGTTTTTTTTACACTAAGTTTAATGATATTTGTTTTTTTTCGGATAACAGATATATATGCGCAAAGCTGTTCAGACCGTCCGGTAAGGATAGAACATCATTCGATCCCCGTTGAAGCGCTCTATGGAGAACTTCTTTTTGATGTTTATATACCGCCATGTATGGATGAACGGATCATAGGCGGGTATCCGGTTGTCTATTTGCTGCACGGTCAGGATATGGGGATCGAAATCTGGCAGGAAATGAATATGGATTCAATTATAAAAGACACGATTAATTATTGGAATGTTCCTCTTTTCCTTACTGTAGTACCGCAGGAAGACCAGTATCTGCTGAGCTTTTCACTTTCCGGATATGAAGAGGCCATTATCAATTATTTGATTCCATGGATCGATGAGCATTATCATACCTGTACCGATCGCAGCTGCCGCTCTATCGGAGGACTTTCCCGTGGAGCACTCTGGGCGGAAAAAATCGCTTTTGAGCATCCGGATACTTTCGAATCAGTAGGATTATTGAGTATGCCGGGAACCTTTACCGATGACCAGAGTCTTTATTATCTCGCTGATCGTCATAAAGATAAACCGCTTCTCCGGATACGTATGGATACCGGAACAGAAGACAGCTATCGCCATGAGGGAAGCAATGCCGCAGCACAGCTTACATACATTGGATACCCTTATGAATATAACATCCAACCCGGCAAACATGATCCCGAATATTGGGAGTCCATGTTAGACCGGTATTTCATCTGGTTCAGCCAGGGCGTGAATAATACTAATCTTCCTTAGCTATTACACAAACGGCTGAATAATTATCAGAATTTTCCTTCAGTCTCGATTGAATTATATCCAACATCGTAGACATCCATTCCTGCGGTGTCGGGGAAATTTGCAGTGTCCGCAGGATCTCTTCATCCGTGATGAGTTCCCAAAAACCGTCTGTTGCCAACAAAAATGCATCGCCGGGCTTCAGCTCAATTTCCGGGTAGAATTCCCCGTAAAAATCTGTTTCGTTGCCGAGAGAATGGAACAGCCTGTTCTGCGCAGGATGAGACGGTATCTCGTCATAAGTGATAGAACCGGTCAAATAAGCAACAAATGCGATACTGTGATCATTTGAGTGATAAAGCACCTTTTTATCACGGATAAAGAAAAAACGGGAATCTCCGTTATTGCCGTACCAGAGTTTTTCCCCGTCAGAAAACGCACAAACAGCTGTTGTCAGCGGTCCGCCAAGAGCCAAAACCGCATCATTCATTTTGCTGAATGCATCTTCAACAAAAGAACGATCCATATCATGGCATTCATTTAAAACATTTTCAAGCGTTTTTACTGCTTCTGCTGAAGCGATTTCCCCTTTCGAATGTCCTCCGAGTCCGTCAGCCGCGATCCAGGCAGAAAAGCCGTCTGATGTAAAAAAACCAACAGAATCTTCATTTGGAGAACGACCGCCCTGATCCGTAAATTGATTCGTCAAAAGATGCATACTTCTACCCCGCTTCATTCTTTCTTTGCAAAAATCGAAAATATTTATTTTTAATTATACACAACAATTCAAATCAGAAGAATTCAATTTCGACCTTTAATTCAGGAATTTCACTGTTGATGGAGCGAATCAAATTTTCGATCAGCGTCCGGGCCGAGTTTTCAGCAAATTCATAATATTGCAGATTGGTACTGATATCTTCCTGGATCTTTGTTCTCGCTTCATTTAATTGTTTCCCGGCCAGCTGTTCACCATCACGGATCGAACTGAGCCAGGTATTGGAGGAAAAACGAAGAACCTGTACATTCGCGTGATCGATATTGATATTTTCCGGAAGCAGCTCCGGCTTTGGAATTCGTGCAAATACCAGCATTCTTTCATCGTCCACCAGAAATTCACCGGCAGCCAGATTTACGGTAAAAACACCTGTACCGGGAACTTCGATCCAGGATTGAATGTTTTTATTCTCACTGTCAGGATTTTCGATCATAAAGGCGATATCACTGACACTCAAGACTTCCAGATTGGCGGTCTCCCGAATATTTTTCAGCGAAATGACGGCACGGTTTTTAACATGATAATCTTTTTCGGCAGCTGTAAAACCCTGTTCATAAAAACTGCTGTAAACGGCTTCCTCCGCTTTTGCCTTTTCCACGTCAAAAGCCTGTTTTACAGCCAGTGTTCCTTTGAAAAATCCGGAGAAAAGGCACCAAAGCGCGGCGGTAAAAATCAATAAGGATGCTATCAGACAAATCACTTTCCAGCGTTCTTTTCTGACAGCTTTTTTGATGGCAGTTTCCCGCGGCTGATCAATTTCAGGATTGTTATCGGATTTTTGCGGCCGGTCAATTTCTGATTTTTCACCGCTATTTTGCAGATGATCCATTTCAAAATTGTTATCGCTTTTTTCCGGCTGATACATCTCTAATTTTTCATCGCTGTTCATCTTTTTCCTCACGATTCCGTTCGAAACAACACGGTAATGCGGCTGCAATTAATGCAAACATTTTGAGAAAGCATCATGACCTGTTTTCTGGCAGAAGCTTTTGCCATATCCATAAGCATCTGATAATTGGAAACCCTTTCAAGAGCGATCTGATCGATAAGACGCAATGAGTTCAGATATGCCTGAAATCCATCATCTGCACTGCCGTTAAAAAATGTGCGCTGATATTCAGCAAGCAGTTCTGTTTCAGAATCATTTATGTTAACAATGGCAGTTGGTTCCGGCAGCAGGATGATCACCTCACCGTCAGCTGTTTTGCTGATAGAAGCTTTTGACAAATCGACTGAGAAAACCGCACTCCCGCGGAAAAGATAAAGTGCAGCGTATTTTTTCCCGACCTCATGATAATCAGGGATCTCAACATTCGCCACCAGAACTTCGAGATTTCCAACTTCTTTCACTGTGCGGCCAATCTCCAAAGTCATATCTTCCGAATTCAATCCGGCTTCTTTACCTGCCGCAGCGCCTTCTTCAAGACCTTCAGTAACCCCTTTAAATGAACCGACAGCGAGGCCTGTCATCTTACCGGCTCCGGATCCGATCCCGGTGCCGATGCTGTCTGCCTGATACAAGAAAAAAACCGCTCCTGCCGCCAGGAGTATTGCGATGAGCAGTAAAACCGGGGGTTTAGTAAGAATCCGTAATATCATCTGTTTTTATCCTTTCTCTCAGTGTGATGAAATCTCTGCAGCGCAGTGTTGTATTCATGAGCGATTCATTGACATCTATTACGCGGGACGCAGCGTAAGGACTCCAGATATCAGCCGCCTGAGCTTTTTCTTCAGGTGTAAGAATAATTTCGTAATCATTATAATTATTCAGCAGATAGTCGAACTGAAGATCCTGGCCTTCACTCAGAAATACTGTTCCGCTGATCATTTTCTGACCTGTCCAGAAAACACAACTTCCAAGATCATCTTCAGTATCAAGCGTAACAACAATGCATGGTTTTATTGGATGGTCCGTAATAAGTGTAGAAATTGAGGCTACATAATCTGCGTATTTCATTTCCTCTTTGTAAATATTGTCCTTTACATTTTTCCCGTAAATGCAATACCCCTCATCAGGTGTAATGGACAGATTGATCTTCTCGTTTTCGGCGGGAAGTTCACTGCCTTCATGATAACGGATACCGGTACTGTCGAAAACATTCAATACGCCTTTTTCTACAGACGATTCATGGAAAATACCGTCCCAATCACTGTTCCGACGGCTGACCGTCAGTTTATATGACATTTTTTCCGTGTCCGGTATCAGAAACCGGTATTCACGGGTATCTTCTTTCAAAACTGAATCCGGCAAATCCAAACCGTCAGCGATCACTTTTAAGTCTGCGGGGATGCGAAGAAGAATTTCATCACCGGCTTTGATTTTTTTTGCCGTTATTTCAGTATCGCTGAAGTTGTTGACCTGTGTTATGCCGTTGACCTGAAATAAATCAATAATATTTTGTGTATCAATTATACTTTTATTCGTAAAAATATTGGCGGCACCATCCAGGAGTGAATCAACGACATTTTGATATCCGATACCATTGCTGATCTTCATTGATCCATACGGATGAAGCCTGACTACATAATCAGTAACTGAAATATCTGAAGGATCGGCAAGGAAGGTAATAACAGCATCACTGCTTTTATCCCAGTAAGAATCAGGTTCTGAGCCGGCATAATACCAATTTTCCTGATAAGTGTTGTAATCATAGGCAATGCGGTAAGAAACGAGCGGATTCAGCTCAAGAGAACCGTTCCCATGCATTTTCCCGTTAACATACCAGACACCGTTTTCAAGAAGGGATTCCGTTTCATCAGGATGTCTGTAAACAGCTCTCAAATTAATTTTACGGCTCAGGTATTTGCCTAAAGGAACAATACACAAATCCGAGCCGGTAAAATCCTCCGGAATCTGAAAAATTATTCCGGGAAGGTCCCGTACAGCTGCCAGTGTTTTACGAATATTCCCATTTTCATCCAATTCCTGAACACGAATTTCGGAAAACCGGTAAAGTTCATTTACCGGGTCTTTCAAAACGGGAGCAGATGCGTAAATTGTATCACCGGGATCCAGTCTGCAATTAAAAGGTTCCAGAACTTCAGCTAAAGCCTCGTCGTGATAGTATTCGATCTGTATGAATTCATTGCGAGCAAAGCTTACATGAACGGAGCCATTAGGTTTTTCCGATTCTGCGGCCTGGAGATCTTCCAGTTCCTTTGAATGATATAAACCTTCTTCATCCAGGGCTCCGGCTGATTTCATCTGTTCATACTGAATATATTGAATCTCATCCGCAACGCCAGACTTTTCCCACATGAGTTGTGAAATTTTGTTTTCTATCGAAGAACATCCGCTCATCAGGAAAATAAAGAGCAGTGATAACAATATTGATGATCGTTTTTTCTTGTCCATAATATATTCTAAAATAATTGATCCTGTTATAAATTTATTCCAGCCACTTCGGCATCATATTCTTTGAGCAGGAAGTAGTTATCTATAACGCGCCGTACCGGATACGCTGCCAGGTAGGCACCTTCACGTCCATTATAAACGAAAACCACAACAGCGATCTCCGGATCACTGAAAGGTGCATATCCTGCCGTCCAGGCATGCGCAGGCCATGAACCGAATTGACATAATCCTTTTGCGTTGGCAATATCGTCACAATATTCAGCCGTACCGGTTTTCGCGGAAGATTCGTGCGTATCTCCGGCAAATGCTTCTTCCGCGGTACCTCCCGGCTGAGGAACAAGCCTCAGCCCGCGGCGGGTCTGATCGATCACCCAGGGCTCCACGGCTTTATACTCTCCGGTTTCCAATCCGTTTTCATCATAGATCATGATTCTTGGGTCCTTTGTAATATCCCAATGCATCTGTGGAGTGAAGGGCAGAATGGTATTACCGCGTTCGTCGAGAATTTCCCTGATAAGTGTGGGCTTAATATGGATACCGCCGTTAGCAACCGTTACAAAGGAACCAAGAACCTGAATCGGAGTCGCAGTCACATATCCCTGACCCATGGATGCAAGATAGGTATCACCAGTCGCCCATGATTCCCCCTGATTCACGCGTTTCCAGGTCGTTGTGGGGATCAGTCCGTCTTCTTCACCGTCCAGTTCAATTCCTGAATACTGGTCATATCCCAGTGCCCTCGCATATTGACCAAGTCTTTCAATACCCAGACCGACAGGTACTTCTGTTCCGTAGCCGCCGCCCACTTTATTGAAATAAATATTACAGGACCAGGCTAAAGCATGCTGGTAGTCCACATTACCGTGTCCGGTACGCAGGTGGCACACATATTCCTGTGTGGAGCCCGGGTCATTTTCCGAATAACGCTGTTCCATAAAAATGCTGCCGGGGTCAAAAACGTACTGTTCCGGCGCAACAACTCTTTCATTGATAGCACCGATCCCTGTCACAATTTTAAATACCGAACCCGGCGGCTGGGCAACCTGGGTAGCGTGATTCATTAAAGGTCTGGATTGATCTACGGAAAGCTGCTGATAATAATAAGCCGGAATATACCTTGTCATCCGGTTATTTTCATAGGAAGGTTCACTGACCATCGCCAGAACTTCCCCTGTTTTCGGGTTCATTGCGATACCGGCGGCATCTTCCGTAATAATGCCCGTCAGTGAAACACGGTTATAAAAATCCATTGTATCGATCATGGCCGCACGCATGACATTCTGCAGCCTGATATCGATCGTCAGCATAATGTTATAACCGGGAACAGGATCGCGCGGCGGCTCAAGGTCCCGGGTCTGCAGTCCGCCGACGTCAATTTCAACCACACGGCGTCCGTTTTTACCGGAAAGAATATCCTGCAGAGATGACTCTACTCCCGCGTATCCGTATTGGTCGGATTCAATCAGGAATCCTTTTTCTCTCATTTCATCCTGCATCATTTCAGGAATCGGGCCGAGGAAGCCTACTATTTCAGCCGTGGAATACCCTGTGGGATATTCACGAATTGAATTGACGCGGACACCAACGCCCGGCATATCCGCAGCTTTTTCCTGAACGACCATGGCAAGCTCTTTGCTGACATCACAAACGATCCCGGTGGCATCATAGGGGGAAAGTGAACTTGCAATATAAACCACCTGAGAGATCCCAAAATCTGTACCGCATTCACTGTATAGCCGGACAGTCTCATCATTGATTTCACCATTATTGACAGGAACATCAATTAACTCTGAAAGCTTTCGATAAACCTCCTGTGTGTCCCCTTCATCATCAGGCAGATCGGCAGGGGTGATGGTAATATCATAGGTTGCTGTATTACGGGCGAGAACGACGCCGTTCCTGTCATAGATGATCCCGCGTTTTGTTCGTTCCCTGACAATCGTGATGCGGTTTTCATCCGCGAGATTAAGATAATAATCTCCTTCGATGATCTGGATCGTGAATAAGCGGTATACATAAAAAATCATGACACCAAAGAAAACGACCAGAAATCCGATCAGCCGGGGACTTCGTCCTGCCAATTTATTTTCAGTTTGCCCAGTGTTCATTCAGCATCCTCATTTACATATATCGTATTTATAACATCATTCAAAAAGGCATATACCGGAATAGCCAAAAGAAGATTCATCACCAATGACGGGATAATGATCGTACGAAGAGCATCCAGATAATTCACAGATGCATTCTGTAAAAACAGCAGTCCTAATGTTCCCGCTGAAATGAGCAGTGTGCCAAGGATCGTCACGAAGAGCATCAGTATCAAAGGCATTTGCCATACACGCATTTTGATGAACCGGATAATAAGCCATATGATTAAATACATCCAGATATAACCGTTCATTGGCATTGCGCTGACGTATGACATGATCAAACCGCCTGCAATAACAAGTATCCAGGAATATTTCGGCTTATCATTGATGGTCCAGGCTACAAGGCATAAAAGAATCAGGTCTGAAGTTCCATTGATCAGCCTTATCTGGCCAAAAAAGCCTACCTGGATGAATCCCGCAATTGCAAGGATCGGTAATCCGATGATGATCTCCCACATATTGCTTATTCCAATGGCGCTGTATTGGCAGGCGAGAAGTTGGAAACCACCAGAACTGCCTGC
>CACYHU010000105.1 GCA_902774215.1 uncultured Chloroflexota bacterium | reverse complement strand
CTTGGTTCCCTGGTTGTTCTGCAGGTTTTCGATGCAGCCCCAGCCGGAGTTGTCAAAGACCATGATGTTGATCTTGATACCTTCCTGGATCGCGGTATAGAGTTCGCTGTGCAGCATAACGAAGGAGCCGTCGCCGAGGAAAGTATAAACTTCACCCTGCGGCCATGCCATCTTGACACCGACCGCTGCGCAGATTTCATAGCCCATGCAAGAGAACCCGTATTCCATGTGATAGGTGCATGGTTTACCCGGGCGGAACAGGCGCTGCATATCGCCGGGAAGACTGCCGGCAGAACCGACTGCCACATCATTGGCTCCCATGAATCTGTTGATCTCACCGAGTGCCAGTGTCTGCGGGAACACACCCTTTGATTCCGGTTTGGAATACCATTCATCCACGATAGCATCCCATTCCTTCTTTGCCGCTGCGATTTCAGTTGTATAAGCGGATTTATAACCGCGTTTCTTTAGTTCTTTCCTGATCGCCTGCAGAGAAGCTTTTGCATCACCGATGATCGCTTCAGCATCCATCTTGACAGCGTCGAAGGGAGCAACATTGATGCTGAGTATCTTTACATCCGGATTGCGGAATGCCCACTTGGAAGAGGTCGTAAAGTCTGTCAGACGTGAACCTACTGCAATGACCAGATCGGCATCCTTTGCGATCACATTGGCAGCCAGGCCGCCGGTCACGCCGACACCGCCGAGATTCAGCGGGTTCTTCCATGAAATGACACCCTTCCCGGCCTGTGTTTCACCGAAGGGGATGTTGAAATCTTTAGCAAAATTCCTGAATGTATCCCAGGCTTCGCTGTAACGGACACCACCGCCGCAGATCAGCAGCGGTTTTTTACTGGCAGCGATCAGATCCGCAGCGCGTTTAACCTGATCGGCATTGATTCCGCGGCGATCCATGTGCCAGACACGCTTCTGGAAGAAAAATTCCGGATAATCGTAAGCTTCGCCTTCCACATCCTGCGGCATGGCGACACAGACAGCGCCGGTATCAGCCGGATCTGTCAGCACACGCATGGCGTGGATCATAGCAGTCATCACCTGTTCAGGACGTTCGATCTTGTCCCAATATCGGCAGACACCTTTGAAAGCGTCATTGACGGTTTTCCCATAGTTATCATAGAATTCAGCCTGCTGCAGAACCGGGTCCGGCTGGCGGGTTGCGAAGGTATCGCCGGGCAGAACCAGCAGCGGAATGCGGTTGGCAGTCGCGGTACCGCAGGCGGTAACCATGTTCATTGCGCCGGGGCCGATGGAAGATACGCAGGGGATGATCCTGCGGCGGTTATGCTGTTTGGCAAAACCGATCGCTACATGGGCCATACCCTGTTCGTTGTGGCCCTGATAGAACCGGAGGTTGTGGCCGCCCTGCTCCAGTGCCTGTCCGACACCGACTACGCAGCCGTGCCCGAAGATTCCGATGATCCCGTCCACAAATTTTTCTTCTTTCCCGTCAAACATTACATACTGGTTATCAAGGAATTTTACGATCGCCTGAGCCATCGTTAAACGAATTCGATTGGTCATTTATTCAACCTCCGACTTTTTATGTTTCTTTATTTCCACGGCAGTTCATTTTTTATTTCTGAACCGCCGCGGACTTATTTCTTACATTATTGGCGCGGAGCGCCATCCTTTTACAAACTGATCACCGGACACAGGCCACTGATCACTATTTGATTTCGGAAAGCTTCACCGGGCGGTGTTCTTTCATTGAAAGATTCGCGGCCTGGGCGATCTTGATCGGGGCAAGTCCATCCTGGATGCCGACCGGGACTTCAGTGTCGTTCTGGATGGCTTTGATGAATTCGCGGACTTCATCACCGAAGGACTGCATATAGCGTTCGAGGAAGAAGAACAGCGGCTTATCCTTGGATACGCATTCTTTTGTGCTGACGGTAACGTTGGTTTCCGTATCATTATCAGCAGCGGCAGCACCCTTTGTACCGAAAACTTCAACGCGCTGGTCATAACCGTAAACAGCCTGGCGGCAGTTGTCGATGACACCGATGGCGCCGTTTTCGAATTTCAGGGTGATGATGGCGGTATCAATATCGCCGGCTTCGCCGATGGCGGGATCAACCGTGACTGCACCGACAGCGTAAACTTCTTCAACCGGGCTGCCGGCCTGATAAGCGGCCATATCGAAATCATGGATGGTCATATCCAGGAACATACCGCCGGATGCGGCAGCATATTCGGCTGACGGCGGTTCAGGATCACGGGATGTGATTTTAACGATCTGGATCTCACCCAGATCACCGTTTTTCGCCAGTTCATGGATCTTGCGGAAGTTATGGTCAAAGCGGCGGTTAAAGCCGATCTGCATTTTCACGCCGGCTTCTTTGACAACACGTTCAGTTTCAAGGATCTTGGCGACAGAAGTGTCAATCGGTTTTTCGCAGAAGATATGTTTTCCGGCTTTCGCGGCTTCCATGGCGATGTCAGCGTGTGTGTTCGTCGGAGAGCAGACGAAGACAGCCTGGATGGTCGGATCTTCGAGGATCTTGTGATAATCTTCATAATAATTCGGGATACCGAATTCTTCAGCAGCTTTCTTCGCACTTTCGACAAATTTATCGGAAATTGCAACGAGTTCAGCTTCAGGGATATTATTTGTCAGGGACTTGGAATGAACACGACCGATTCGGCCAGCGCCGATGATACCAACACGAACTTTTTCCATTTTAAAATCTCCTTAAATGCAAACATTTTCTTTGCAAACGTTTACTATACATTATCATATCACTTTTTGACAAAAAAACAAACAATAAGTTGTCATTTTTTTAAGATATAAATGTCATATTTTCAGTCATAATTTATATTACATTTCAATTTCTTTAGAATATGTTAAAATAATTTATATTCAGGATCATTTGTGTTTTTTACATAACATCAAACGCATTTATCAGAGGAGGATGAAATACAAATATTATTTACTGGGCAGAAAATCAGGTTGAAGCAGATCTGATCTGCGGTTTGCTGAAAGAATGTGATATTCCCTGTTCGCAGCTCAAGGAATCTCTCGGAAGAGCTCTCGGCGTGCAGATCGGCATACTCGGTCAGATTGCGATCGCGGTCCCGGAAGACCGCGTTGCAGAAGCTGAAGCAATTCTGCTTGATATGGACGCCCCTGCAGGAAGCTGAACCTGAAAAAAAAATAATCCCGGTTTTGGCCCGGGATTATTCATATATTATAGAAATGATTTTTATCCTTTCAATCCGCCTCTAGCGACACCGTTTACAATATACTTGCGGGCAAAGAGGAAAAGGATCAGCATCGGCAAAACCACGATCGTTGCGGCAGCCATCATCACTTCATTTCTTGCACCGCCTTCAGTCACGAAGTTGTAAAGACCGAAGGGCAGCGTACGGACAGTTGCGGAGCTGGTCGCCAGCATCGGCCAGAGGAAGCTGTTCCAGCTGGCAATGGCATTCAGGAGAATGATCGTCACAAGGGACGGCTTGGCGATAGGCACCATCACGCGCCACAGATATTTCCAGTCTGAGCATCCATCCACCCGGGCTGCCTGATAAAGACTGTCAGGCACCGTATCAAAGAAATTCTTCAGGATATAGGTATAAAAGATGGAAGACATGAACGGGATGATCAGTGCCCACAGCGTGTCATGAATATTCCACTGTACCACGGTCCGGTAGTTGGTGATGATGAGCATTTCAAAGGGCACCATCATCATTGCGAGCAATGCGCCGAAAATTACTGAACGTCCCGGGAAACGCAGCCGCGAAAAAGCAAAGGACCCAAGAATAGTCGTAAAAGTACAGACCGTTACCGAACTGATGACGACGAGCACAGAGTTCAGAAAGTATCGGGCAAAAGGTGCAGTTTCAAATGCAAATTTATAATTTCCGAAATACAGTGACTTCGGCAGCCACTGCGGCGGAAAAACGCTGACCTCCTGACTGGTTTTGAATGACCCGGTGATCATCCAGAAAAACGGAAAGACCATTATGATCGCTCCCAAAATCAGGAAGAGATATGTCAAAATCGCAGAGAATTTTAATTTTTTCATTTCAACTCCTTTCATCAGGGGTTAGGATATAGTAGATAGGGAATAGGGATTTCTTCCTTTCCATAACATCTGCTGTTCCGTTATAAAACAGTACATCATCCTGTTATCCACTAATCATTAACCACTGACCACTGATCACCGGCCACTAATATTTCCATTTCTTCTGGATCAGCTGCTGGATCTGTGTGAAGACAAAGATGATCAGGAACAGAATGATCGCGGCTGCAGCGGCATAACCATATTTCGGTGGAGTTCTTCCGCGGAACTGGTCATAGATGTAATACACCATGGTGTAAAGGTTTTTCCCGACACCCGGACCTGAAAACAGCGGGAAAAGCTCATTGAACACCTTGAATGCACTGATGGAGTTGATGATAAGCACCAGGAAAATTGTCGGTGAAAGCAGCGGGACCGTAATACGGAAGAAAATGCGCAGATCTTTCGCACCGTCTACACGGGCTGCGGTATAAAACATCGGGTCAATGTTCTGCAATCCCGAAAGCAAAAGGATGATCGTAAACGGCATCATCGACCATATCCCGTATATCGCCAGTGCCCAGAAGTTTGCAGAAGGATCCTGCAGCCAGTTCACCGGTTCAATATGCAGAAGTCCCAGCAGCCAGTTGATCACCCCGAACTTGTAGTTGAACATATACTTCCAGGTCAGACCTACAGCGGTTACCGAAGTGACCATCGGGAGGAAATATGCCGTCTGGAACAAAGCGCGCAGTTTTATATTTTTATTCAGCAGTGTAGCGATGATAATGGAAAGGCACATTGATACCGGTATGGCTACCAGCACATATTTAAATGTGATGCCGATCGCATTTTTGAAGTCACGGCTGTTGAGCACATAAATATAATTATCAAAACCAAACCCGTCATAGGCTCCGGTCAGATATTTGTAATTCTTCTTGAACGACATGATAAGCACGTTTACGATCGGATAGAGCGAAAAAATGATCACACCGACCGCAAACGGCGTCAAATACAGAAGGGGCTTGATCTTCATCAGAAAATTATACAGCCCCCGGTTATTTTCCCTGAGCTTTTTCATCGGATCCGCTCCCCTGTTTCCGCGTCAAAAACGAAGACACCCTTACGGCGCAGACCAAGCTGTACCCGGTCGCCTGCCTTCAGTTCCGTGTCGGAATCAATATATGCACGGACTTCAAAATCGCCGAGTTTAAGGTAAACAAGCTTTTCCTTACCCATCACAAAGACACGGACCACCCGCGCATCCATCACCGGCTCGCTGCTGTTCACAAGGAAGCTTTCCGCCCGGATAGAGAGATGCACCTTATGGCCTTCCTTTACATTTTCAAGGCCGGAAAGTTTACAAAGCGGGCCGCTGTCTATACGAATACCGCCGTTTTCAATATGGCCAAAGACTTTATTGATCGGAGGTGTCCCGAGGAAATCCGCGACGAATTCGTTCACCGGTTCATCGTAAAGCTCCTGCGGCTGAGCTTCCTGCTGCAGTACACCGAGCTTCATCAGGATGATGGAATCGGAAATGGACATCGCCTCTTCCTGGTCATGGGTAACAAATACGCTTGTCACGCCTGTTTCCAGCTGGATACGGCGGATCTCCTCGCGCATTTCGATGCGAAGTCTGGCGTCCAGGTTGGAAAGCGGCTCATCCAGAAGCAGCAGCTGGGGCTGTTTGATCAGTGCACGGGCAATCGCCACACGCTGCTGCTGGCCGCCGGAAAGCTGTCCGGGTTTACGGTCAAGGAAGTTGTCCACATGGACCAGTTTGGCCATTTCATGAGCTCTTTCCTTCCGTTCATCCTTTGCCACGTTTTTGATTTCCAGCGGGAAAGCAATGTTTTCCATCACGGACATATGCGGATAAAGCGCATAATTCTGAAACACCAGACCAATGCCGCGGTCAGCCGGTTCCATATCCGTCACATCGCGGTTATCGAACCATATCTTACCGCTTGTGACAGGGATGATGCCCGAAAGCATGTTCAGGATCGTACTCTTCCCGCATCCCGAAGGACCCAGAAGACAGGTCAGCTCTCCTGAATCCAGCACAGCACTGAAGTTTTCCACAGCAGCTGTTTTGCCAAAGTGTTTGGTGAGATTTTCAAGTCTAACTTCCATAGGTACACAACACCTTTCTTCCCCGTCAGTCCGCGAGGAGCTCTTTGATCACATGGCCTTCACATTTGTCCATGTTCAAACCAACCATAGCAGCCATTGTCGGCGCTTCATTGATCATCTTAGTCCGCGGGATCACCACACCCTTGCGGACAGAGGGGCCGCAGGCAAAGAAAGTAGTTGTCTCGTCCCGTTCAGGCATGTGCCCATGACTGGCAAGCGAGAAATAAAGCCCCGGTCCCAGATGGACTTTGAATATGTCTTCTCCGGCCAAAGTTGCTTCAAATTCCGTTGGTTCCTCTTCTGTCCCTTCGATAACGAAATCCAGCGGCCCGACCAGACCGTAGCGATCCAGGACTTCTTCTTTAGTCATCACCACGCCAATGGGGAAGCTTGGATCATCCCTCAGGCTCAGCAGGAAATCATAGACTTTCTTAGCCATTTCTTTGTCATCAGGATCCTTCAGCTTCACCCAGCCGGACATACAGGTAGAGAAACAATATGCGTCATAATCTATTATTTTGTTATTTTCATCCGCACGGATAAAGCCGGCATCCCGCAGCACCATGTTCATGTTGACATAGTGTTTGATGTCCTGATGTCCGTGATCGCCCATGATCACAAAGTTTGTGTTCTCATAATCGCCGTAACGGCGGACAGACTCCTCCAAAACGGCAAATTCCTGGTCATGCTTCCGCAGCTGTTCATAGGCTTCCGGGCATTTCACCCCGTGATTGTGGCGCTTCGTATCCAGATCGCACATCTTGACATACATCAGATCCGGCTGTCCGAAGTCACGGATGATATCCGGTGCCAGCGCCATCGTGAAGAGATCCAGACTGCGTTCCACTCCCATCAGGAAGCGGCCGTATTTCCAGTAATATTCATCGATCAGGTTCTGTGTCGCATTTCCTTCGAGGTAACGCATCGCATCATAACCGGTGTAATGATAGGGGACGATCATCGGCATGTTGTAATCAATATCCGCACCGGCGGAAACCGGCCAGCTCAGGGAACAGGTCTTCAGCCCCGCACGCCGCGCATAATCAAAAATCGTATCACATTTGATATCGCTGCGCTGTCTATACCAGGGAGCGTTATTATTTTCCACTTCCAGCATTTCATTATGAGGAATGCCATGTCCTTTCACAGTGTTGCCGGTTACGATCGCACAGTGGCAGGGATAGGTGAAAGAGGGATAGATCGGCTCCACGTGTTTGATCAATGCACCTTCCCGCAGCACACGGCCCATATGGGGTAATGTTCTGATAAATTCAACATCAGATGCACACAAAGCATCCAGTAAAAAAACAAGCAGTTTTCTGTTTCCTGTCATATGCGGTCTCTCTTGTATAAGATTTTTATTAATTATAGCAGATTTGTGAAAAAGTAAACAGCCAGTTTTTATCCGGCAATTTTGATTCTGGATCAGACAGATCATACAGCAAAGGCTTTCCTGACACCATTACATCATCATGAGCTTCATCCCGAATTCCGATGAGATTTTTAAAAATATTCCTGTTTACCAAAAAATGAGTTATGATTAATAATTAATAGATAAAGGGGCTGAAGAGCCCTCCAACACAAGAGGAGAAACTTTATGAAGAAGAATCTGTTTATTTTTGTTTTGGCAGCCGTCATGATTTTTTCCATGGTCGGTGCAGCAGCCGCTGCTGATAAGGTAACTGTCACCTGGTGGCACACCTTCACTGAAGGTCAGAAAGAGACCCTCGAAAACATCATCGCTGAATTCAACGCAGCCCATGATGACATCGAAGTTGTCGCAGAATCCCAGCCGCTGGATGGTTTCGAAGCCAAGGTCTACGAAGCTGTCTCCAATGGCACCGGTCCGGACATCATCTTCAACTATGCATCCCTGATGCCTGAATATGTTGACAACGGTCTCGCTCCGGATATGCTCCAGTACATGACAACAGACTACAAGAGCCGCGTTCCTGCCGGTGTTTATGATGAAGGTACCGCTTTTTCCGATCACGGCCTGCATGCCATGGCTGTCCAGACCACCGGTCCGATCTTCTTCTATAACAAGACCATCTTCGATGAACTCGGACTGGAGTGCCCCCGCACCTGGGATGATGTGACAGAAGCCTCCAAGAAGATCTACGAAGCCAAGGGCATCCCGGGATTTGCTTTCGACTCCCTCACTGACGGTTTCCAGAGTCTCCTGATGCAGAGCGGTGGCGAATATGTTGACCTTGAAAACCACAAGGTCCTGTTCAACACCCCTGAATTCGAAGCCATCGTTCAGTGGTTTGCTGACGGCGTTCAGGCCGGCTATTTCGGTCTGGCTCCGACCACCGGCAACTACTTCTCCAACGATATGGGTGCCAAAGCTCTGGCTTCCTACGTCGGTTCTTCCGCCGGCCTGCCCTATCTGAACCTGGGCGATGATGAACTTGCCGCCGCCCCGATGCCGAAGACCGAAGACGGCGTTGACTGGGTCCCGGGCTGGAACCGTTCCGCGCTGGTGTTTGCTTCCAATCCTGCTCAGGAAAAGGCTGCTGTTGAATTCATTGAATTCTTCACCAACCCCGAAAACGCAGCGAAATGGGCGATCTCCCTGGTCGCTTTCACTCCCTACAGAGACGCAGCTGAACTGCCGGAATTCCAGGAATTCGTTGCCGGCAACATTGCTCTGGATGCTCTGCGCCAGCAGCTGGACTATGCATATGTTCTCCCTGCTTTCACCGGTGCGAACACCGTCCGCGATGAGATCAAATTCCTTGTCCAGCGCGCTGCCTCCGGTCAGATGAGCCCGGCCGAAGCCATCGCCGAAGCCGTCGCCAACTGCGAAGAAGCGATGAACGACTTCTAATCTGAGTATATAATAATTATTGTAAAGAGGCTGTCGCACATCTTTATGGTGTGTACGACAGCCTTTTTCATAAATGCCATCAAAAGCAAATGCTTCGCAATGGCGGGCGGTGCCGGCGGGAGAACTTCCCGCCCCATGGAGATATTGCCGGAGCCGCTCGAACTGACCTTCAGTCACCCGCTGGCTTTGGCGTCTTTAAATAACGCAAAACGGCTCATCTTTTGTTTTGGGGAATTATCTGAATGATTGTATCATCAACGGAGTGATTCAGCGGCTTATACAGGGGTGTCGGGGGACACGCGTGAGCTTGCTCAGCGCGTGTCCCCCGACTGAATTAACCGGGACGCGGCGATCACTTTCGCAGGCAGATTACTCTTATTCCGCGTCCCTGCGAAGCACTCCCTCCCGATGGCTTTTCAAAATTATAATTTGCGACATCTCCTTTATTATGTTCGGGATATGAGATTCGTAATTTTCAGCAGTGACCTGCCTGATCCCACGCCCGGGCCTATTTCTCCCAAACCGCATCGATCAAATTGTAAAAAATAAAATCTCCCTCGCTGTAAAAATTGAATTGACCGACGATCGTGACTTCTTCTCCGGGAGTTGGATAATCATCCGGATATTTATACTCATCCTTCAGAACAAACTCCAGCCCCTGGGCACAGCAGGCAGTGGCATCTTTGATCAGACAGGAATGATACATAACATCGCTTGTCGGATCTTTAACGAAGGAATAATCACCGCGCATCCGGACGATCTTGCCAATATAATTTCTGGGTGTTGACAGCATCGAATAAACCTCGGCATAAACCATGGTACTGGAAAGCCTGGTAAGATCCACATCCACTCCGTCATCGCTTTCGCCGGCATCCGTGGCATCAGACGGATTTTCTGTCGGGATGGTGGTTTCAATCGGGACCGTTGGAATTACCGCTTCTTCTTCACGGATAAGGTTTTCAACAGATTCCGTGCTTTTTTCAGCAGCGGACATACCCTGGTTCAGAACATCTGCCACATTGGCCTGCTGATTTGTAACTATTGAAGGCTTCCGCGCCTGTTCGCCGCACCCGGTAAATATAACAGTACCTGTCAATATCAGGACTGATAAAATGATCTTCCGCATCTTTCATTCCCTCCCAAAAAAACTGTCAAGCCATCAGGCACGAAAGACGTCCCATACCATCCCGGTTGTCCTCCGTGCCTGATTTTTCGTTATAAACCTTTATTTCAAGGCAGCCTCTAAAACATCAAGATTCTTTTGCATCACAGAAAGGTAGGTGACTCCGTCAGCGATGTTCTGTATCGTTTCGCCCTGCATTGAATCCATCGTCAGTATTTGCTGGTTTTTAGCTGCCGTATTGTTCACAATGGTCCGGGCGATCCTGTGATCCGCACCTTCGATCGTCAGAACTGTATGCAGGGAAAGTTCATCCACTTTTTTCGTCAGGAAAATGATGGTTTCAAAACTTGCCTCAGATTCTGCTGAACATCCGGAAAAGGCCGCGTAATAATCCAGTCCGTAGTCATCAGTCAGGTAACGGAAAGGAAAACGATCCCCGAACAAAACCGTATGCAGTGAAGAATCCTCCACAACTTTTTTGTATTCCTCATCAAGCGCGGCAAGCTTCTGCTGATAATCTGCCGCGTTTTTTTGATAAACCGGAGCATTCTCCGGATCCAGTGTAGATAAAACTTCCGCAATTCCGCCGCATAAAACCGATGCGTTCCGCAGTGACAGCCATACATGTTCATCATATTCGATCTCATCATGATCCTCATCATGGTCTTCGTCATGGTCATGGTGGTCATGCGCTTCTGCCTGCATGCCCTCCACCACTTCTTCTTCCTTTGCCGCACTGCCGAGCATATCCAGCAAATTAATCCCGACCCGGTTTTTATTCGCCGGGACCCGCAGGGCATCTTCTGTCCATTCGTCAGATTCCCCTCCGACATAAATGAACAGATCACAGGAGAAAATCTTCATCATATCTTCCATTGTCGGCTGATAGCTGTGAAGGTCCACCCCGTTATCCAAAAGCAGTGTAACCTCCGCACCGGCGTGATTTTCACCCAGAATGTTCATGACCCAGTCATATTCAGGGAAAATCGTCGTAATGATCTGTAAATGATCGGATGCATCCGTCCCTGCTTCTGAAACAACAACAATACACATAAGTGCAATCATCATAAAAACAAATGATGTAAATTTTTTCATATAATCTCTTTTCGTATTGATCGATCGCTATGCAGCCCGCTTAAATTCTGTGAACAGGCATCAAATAATGAATTCCGGGGCAGCATCTCAAAGCCGCTGACAACAGGCCGCATGCTTGCAGCCGTAAACATTTGCAATGAGATCACGAAAAAGGGCTAATTATTCAACTGTATTTTGAGCGTTACGGGAGTTTTTACCGGAAGCTTAATCGTTGTTTCGATCAAGGGTATGATCTGATGGAGAAACAACAGTGTGAAAGCAGCAAAAGACACAAACCATGTACCGGTCTTTTGTACGAGTTCCTCACATTGCAGCAGAGAAGCACAGACAGGGCAGTCTTCACCTGCGCATTCGTGTCCGGCTTCAGCTGCAATAAAGCAGACAGAAAACATGATGCAGAATATAAGCATCAGCGCCATTGCGAATGATTTCCTCTTTTGCTGTTTATAATACTGCAGCTCTTTTTTACCCATAGATCAGTTTTCCGATTGGCTCGATTATAACATGCATTATTATGATGCGGCAGAGCAAACATAAAAAGTCGATACTAATAATCAGCACTCCTGAGATACCCGTTACCCGCGGTACACACATTATAATTATTGTTGTTGTAAAAAAAATCTTTATACGGAGACATCCTTTTTTCCCTCACTCCCGAACATATCTCAGGGAAACGGGGAACGAAAAGGTAACCACCGCATTTTGCGGGTGAGTCAAAAAAAGAGCCCGATAACACAGCGGAGGTATGGGGGCCGCAGGCCCCCGGAAATCATGCGCGGGCTGCGGCTTTCGCAGACACACGAACTTTCGATCCCGCGCCCTGCGAAGCATACCCTCCGTATTGCAAAGTGAGCTCCTATAGCAGATAAAAAAAAGGAACAGCATAATTTGTTTATCAAAGAATATATCCTTCAAAACTGGGCACTGATCCTCATTCTTTCAGCTTTTCTGGTATCGCTGAAGATGACCGTTTTTCTTGAGAAAACAATAATCTCGCGTCTGTATAAATTGATTGCCGGGATCTTTCTCCTTTCTCTCGCTGTGTTTACAGAATTTTATCTGGCCGATCTTGGTCAGGGCAGGGAGCTGCGGATCATCCTTATGGCGATCAGATACAGCGCCACGCCGTTCATAATCGCACAGATCGTTTACACGCTGGTAAAGAAACAATACCGGTTTATATTTATACCTGCCATAGTCCTTACTGTGATCAATTTTATTTCGATCTTTACCGGCGTCGTCTTCAGCATTGACAAAGAAAGTGTATTCCACCGCGGTCCGCTCGGTTTTCTGCCTTTTATCGTAGTGGGATTTTACAGCGTTTTTCTGATCGCTGTTCTGCTCAAAAACAGCAGCAGGCAGAAGACGGAGATCATTCCGATCATATTTCTTGCCTTTGCTCTTTCCTCGGGACTGGTCATGCCGTTTGTTTACGGCAGTCTTTATTCACATATGTTCTGCACGATCATCTCCATAGCGCTGTACGTTTATTATGTTTTTCTGATCCTTCAGGTCACCAAAAAGGATCCGCTGACCGGTCTTCTCAACCGTCAGGCTTATTATGCTGATCTCGATGACAATACTGAAAATATCAATGCTCTGGTCACGATCGACTTAAACGGTCTCAAAAAAATCAATGATACCTTCGGGCACGAAGCAGGCGATGAAGCACTGTCAACGGTTTCGGATTGTCTTACCCGCGCATTGAAAAGCGGCCAGTCCGGTTACAGGATCGGCGGCGATGAATTTATGATCATCTGCCGGGCCAACTCACAAAGTGAGGTTACCGGGCTTGTCGAACACATCCACAGCTCTTTATCCGAAACGAAATACAAATGCTCCGTCGGATACGGTTATTCTGAAAACGGGGAAAAATCGATCAGCGATCTGAAAAAGGAATCAGACACGATGATGTACCTCGAGAAGGAGAAGTTCTACAAAAATTCCGGTCAGGACAGACGGCAGAGATGATGCCTGTTATTCAGACAGGGAGGATTGCAAAACAAAAAACCGCGCTCACTGAGAGCACGGTTTTTTGTTTTTTTATTCAGATCTGGCTCAGATCTTGATTTCGATATCGACGCCGGCGGGCAGATTCAGACGCATCAGCATATCGATGGTCTTGGAATCCGGATCCAGAACATCGATCATACGGTTGTGCGTACGAATTTCGAAATGTTCGTGGGAATCCTTATCGATGAAGGTTGAACGGCGGACAGTGAATTTCTCGATTTTGGTCGGAAGGGGAACCGGGCCGACAACCTGGGCACCACTGCGTTCAGCAGTGTCAACGATCCGCTTTGCGGACTGATCCAGAATGCGATGGTCAAAAGCCTTCAGACGAATGCGAATCTTTTGTTTAGCCATTTAACAGCCTCTTCTTATGCGATGATTTCGGTAACGGTACCGGCACCAACGGTCAGACCACCTTCGCGGATAGCGAATTTGGAACCCTTTTCCAGGGCGACCGGGACGATCAGTTCGACTTCCATAACGACGTTGTCACCGGGCATAACCATTTCAGTGCCTTCCGGCAGTGCAATGTTACCGGTCACATCCATGGTCCGGATGTAGAACTGCGGGCGATAGCCA
>CACYHU010000104.1 GCA_902774215.1 uncultured Chloroflexota bacterium | reverse complement strand
AGACCCGGCGAGTGGTATGTGGAATATTACCAGCGGCTGGATTACCAGGATTATCTGAAAGATCAGGTCGGGGTCCTGCTCCATTATCCGAATGAGGATTTGGGGTTCAGGTAACAGGATTTAGGATATAGGGAATAGTAAAACGAAAAAAGCCGGAATCCGGAGGGATTTCGGCTGTTAATCGTTCGAAATTATGCGTTAAAAGCTACCTGCCAAGGTACCTGTCAACCATTTCCGGGAACTTATCCAGAGCTGCACCCAGGACCGGTTCACCGAGGATCTCACCCTTTTCATTGACAAAATAAGTAGTGGGGAAGCTTTGGACCTTGAACAGCTCTCTGATCTCAGCGGTAGGCAGCAGCGTGACATAATCAACACCCAGGTCATTCACGATATCCCTGGCTTCCTCGATCAGGTCATCCTCCATGGCATCATATACAATACCAACGATCTGTGCGTCTTTAGCCTGGAAATCCTTGTTCATTTTGATCAGGTCCGGCAGCTCGCCGATGCAGAACCCACAGGAGGTCTCCCAAATATTGACCATCGTTACCTTACAGGAACCGAAAAGCTCAGCCGTATCGATCGGATTGCCCTCGATATCCGTCGTCTTGAAGGAGATGCCGGTCCCGGCGTCCACGAACTCGGTCAGGCCCATCGGGCGGGCAAAGGTAAAGTTCGGGATATATTTGCTGATATCGGAGGAAAAAGCCTCATATTCTTTGACAAAAACCTCGTCCGCGTCTGCAAGAGCACTTTTGTCTTCATCTTTGTTTTGGGAGAAGAAGAAATTGAAATCTTCCGCACTGCCGATTTTGGTAATAACCATCTGATCCAGCAGGGCATTGACCGTTTCTTCATCCACACCGTAATCCATATACTGCTTTTTCAGGCCTTCCCTGAGACCGGCTTCATCACGGTTTTCGCTGATGCCGTAAATCGTGAAAAGGTTGGTCATCATGCTGCCCCACTCGCTGTACAGATTTTCCCAGTCGTCATCATTTTCCTCATCTAACGCCTCATCGATGAGTTTGGTGAGTTCATGGTAAGTGGATTCTTCAGAAACAATATAATTTACTTCCAGATCAACTATGCCGCTGTTCTCAACCGATTCTGTACCGCCGATCGCCCGGATGCCGCCTTCGGCGTTGATCCACTCTTCCGGGACCTTGAATTCAACAATACCGGCAAAAGGCGCCCGCCAGATCGTCTTGCCTTCCGTGTCCAGCGTGATGTAAGATTCACTCTCGTACATGATCTCGCTTTCCGGCAGCTGCGCCTCATCACGGTATTTTTGTAATAATTCTTCCGCACTTGTCTGAGCGGAAGCGGCAAGAACGCTGCCTGAAATCAAAATAAAAACCAGCGAAATGATAACTGCAATTTTTTTCATAAGATCCTCCTGAAATAATTGGCTGTTTCCCAAAATTGTAACACACCCGGGTCTCTATAAACCGGTGAATCTCCAATTTTCTGATGAAGTATTTCAAACTGCTTTCATTTTCTTTAATGAGCGGTTTTCTTGAAAATAAAACCCGTTGTGGTATAATGCGGTGTTATACAGGAACAATGCGCCTTGCTGCCATTGGGTTCTGATTTTATGTGTTTAAACCAGGAGTGATTCATGAGCGGATTAGAGATCAGGAACCTTTACGTCAGCGTTCACGAAAAACAGATCATCGAAAATTTTTCACTCACCGTTCCCAAAGGTGAGATCCATGCCATTATGGGCCCGAACGGGACCGGGAAATCTACCCTTTCCTATACCATTATGGGACATCCGGCATATCAGCCTTCTTCCGGCGACATTTTAATGAACGGTGAACGCATCAATGACTGGACACCGGACAAACGTTCACACGCGGGTCTCTTTCTCGCACTGCAGTATCCGGTCGCTGTCCCCGGCGTGACCGTCGCGAACTTTCTCCGCACCGCACTGAACACTCAGCGGAAAGCCAAAGACCCTGAAGATCACGGCATTCCCGTCCCTGCCTTCCGCAAGCTTCTGCGGGAAAAGATGGGAAAGCTCAAAATGGATTCATCCTTCGCCTCCCGCTATCTGAATGACGGATTCTCCGGCGGAGAAAAGAAACGCACTGAGATCCTGCAGATGGCTATCCTGCAGCCGGAAATCGCCATTCTGGATGAGATCGATTCCGGTCTGGACATCGATGCCCTGCGCATCGTCGCGGAAGGGGTTAACATGCTGGTAGAGGAAAATGGTATGGGCGTGCTTGTCATCACTCATTACCAGCGGCTTCTGGATTATATAAAACCCGATGCCGTCCATGTTATGATGGACGGACACATCGTCCGCTCCGGTGATGATTCCCTCGCGCTCGAACTGGAAGAAAAAGGCTACGAGTGGCTGAAATAAGAGTGCAGTGTTAAGAGTGAAGAGTGAAGCTGAAATGAATGAAAATAAAAACTCTTATGATGACCTCGGGCTGAACAATGAAGCGTATGCCTTTCAGGATCCCGATGTCTCGGTATTTAAAACAAAAGAAGGCCTGGATGAGGAAGTTGTCCGGCAGATCTCCGGAATGAAAGGCGAACCGGAGTGGATGCTGAATTATCGGCTGAAGAGCCTGGAGCATTTCCAGAAACGCCCGATGCCGAACTGGGGGCCGGATGTTTCCAGCCTGGATCTGGATCATCTGGTTTATTACGTCCGTCCTTCGGAAAAAAGTGAAAAAAGCTGGGAAGACGTCCCGGAAACGATCAAAAACACCTTCGATAAGCTGGGAATCCCTGAAGCGGAACAGAGATTTCTTGCCGGTGTCGGTGCCCAGTATGAGTCGGAAATGGTCTACCATTCCATTCAGGAACAGCTGGAAAAGCAGGGCGTCATTTTCGTCAGTATTGAAGACGGTCTCCGTCAGTATCCCGAGCTTTTCCGGGAATACTTTGGAACCGTTGTGCCTTACAATGATAACAAATTTGCCGCGCTGAACGGCGCTGTCTGGTCCGGCGGATCTTTCGTCTACGTACCGAAGGGCGTCCATGTGGAGCTGCCGCTGCAGGCCTACTTCCGCATGAATATGGCCAATGTCGGCCAGTTTGAACGATCCCTCATCATCGCCGATGAAGGATCTCAGGTCCACTACGTAGAAGGCTGTACCGCCCCGCAGTACACCACGAATTCCTTCCACTCCGGTGTGATCGAAATCGTTGTCAAACGCGGTGCCCGGGTACGCTATTCGACCATCCAGAACTGGTCCACCAATGTCTATAATCTCGTCACCCAGCGTGCCAAGGTCTTCGCCAATGGTACGATGGAATGGGTCGACTCCAACCTCGGTTCTCATGTGACCATGAAATACCCTGCCTGCTACCTGATGGAAGAGGGTGCGCACGGTGAAATGCTTTCCATGGCTTTTGCCGGACGAAATCAGATTCAGGATGCCGGATCCAAAATGGTGCATTTTGCACCCAACACGACATCCAAGGTGACTTCCAAATCGATTTCCAAAAATGGCGGACGCTCATCCTTCCGCGGACTGCTGCAGGTAATGCCGAACGCGGTCAACGCCAAAGCCAATGTTGTCTGCGACGCGCTGATCCTCGACCCGGTCTCCCAGTCGGATACTTACCCCACCATGGACGTACGGCAGAAACAGGTCACTATCGGCCACGAAGCTTCTGTCTCTAAAGTCGGTGAGGAGCAGCTCTTTTATCTGATGAGCCGCGGTCTTTCCGAAGAAGATGCGACTTCCATGGTTGTTTCCGGTTTTATCGAGCCGCTGGTCAAGGAACTGCCGATGGAATACGCGGTGGAAATGAACCGCCTCATCCAGCTGCAAATGACGGATTCTATCGGATAAGGAGAAGAAAATGGCAAATCTTAAAGAAAACTTTTCCACACTCCTTGAAACCTTCCTTGCCAATGTAACGGAACGATCCTCCGGGACAGTTGAAGTCCTCGGCAAAGAAAAACACGCCGATGATCTCTGTGCGCACTTTATCTGGAACAACGGACAGCAATCCGTTTTCCTTTGCCCGAAAGCAGTGGAAAAGGGGGCTGTTTTCACCACGGGAGCAGAAGCTGTAAAAGCCCGCCCGGAGCTGAGCGGAATTTTGGAAACCTTAACGAAAAATGATGCAGCGGATCCCTTTGCCGGAAGGCTCGGTCCGCTGACAGAGGAAAGCGTTGTGCTCTTTATTCCCCGCAGAATGTGCCAGAAACGCGAATTCCTGCTGGACTTTGAACTTTCCGATCCCGCCCGCGCCGCCCTGCTGAAAGTTTTTGTCATCATCGATGACGATGCCTCCGCTGTGGTGACGGTCAATCTCCACTCCCGGGGAATAAATGCTGAAAACCTTTTCGCCGGACAGTTTTATTGCTCTGTCGGGAGAAATGCCCATCTGGTACTGAACGAGATCCAGGATTTCGGGAACCGGACAGTCAGTGTCCGCCGTGAACAGACCATCGTACAGGAAGGCGGAGATTTCCACTGGAACATCTGTGAACTTGGCGGAACAAAGAGTTATAACTGTCTTGATGTGCGGATGGAAGGAGAAAACTCCTCCGCGATCGTTTACGGACTGTATTTTCCTGTCAAAGATCAGCTGATGCACATTGAAACACGTCAGGACCATATGGTTCCGCATACCTTCTCCAACCTGCACTACAAAGGTGCACTTGCTGACCGTGCAAATGCCAGCTGGGAAGGGATGATCTATGTGGATCCAAAGGCTGAAAAAACCGACGGTTACCAGAAAAATGAAAATCTGATGCTTTCCGATGAAGCACAGGTCTTTGCCAAACCGGGGCTTGAGATCATCACCGATGACGTCAAGTGCTCGCACGGAACGACCATCACCAATATCGACGATGATCAGATTTTTTATCTCACCAGCCGCGGCATTCCGGAACGGGAAGCCGAAAAACTGGTCATAAGGGGATTCTTTGATACGATCCTGAATCTTGTCACTTACTCACCGATCCGCGGGAAACTGCAGAACAAAATTGATTCCAAAATGCAGGAAGGAAATTAATCATGCCACATTCCACACCTCCGCTCAAAGCTACCGATTGGGGACAGCAATACGAAGTCGGCGACATCGTCGAAGTAAATTGTGATTACGAACGAAAAGGCGAACGGCGCCATGGCTGGATACGCGGGATCGTTGTCCAGGTGGATACAAAGATGATCGCGGTACAGTTCCGGGCTAATGTTTATTTGACTGATGGTTGGATGGTCCCGGATCATATTCTCTGGTATCCGCTGACATCCCCTTCCGTACGTCCGAACACACGGGAATAGATTGTTATGTTTGCCGCCAGTGAAATTTTGAAAGATTTTCCGCTTCTGCAGCAAACCGGTCCTGACGGAAAACGGATCTGCTATCTCGATTCCGGCGCCACCAGTCAGAAACCGCAGAGTGTTATCGATTCGGTAACGAATTATTATGAGCAGTTTAATGCCAACGTTCACCGCGGCATTTATCCTATTTCCGAAAGGGCGACAAAGGAAACGGAAATTACCCGGAACAAAATCCGTGATTTCATTCACGCCTCGTCTGCAAGTGAGATCATTTTCACCCGCAATGCAACGGAAGCGATCAATCTTGTGGCCCGTGCATGGGGAGAGTCTAACCTGAAAGCGGGTGATGTGGTGCTGCTCAGTGAAATGGAGCACCATTCCAATCTGGTTCCCTGGTACATGCTCGCTGAAAAAACCGGCATCAGGGTCGAATTCATCCCGCTGACCGACGAATTTCAACTTGATATGGATGCATGGCATACCCTTCTCAAAACCTCTGCGCCGAAGCTGGTCGCTTTGACCGGTATGTCCAATGTGCTTGGTACCATTCCCCCGATCAGGGAAATGGTAAAGGATGCCCATGCCGCCGGCGCGCTGTTCCTGATGGACGGTGCACAGTCTGTGCCGCATATGAGTGTGGATGTGCAGGACCTGGATGTGGATTTCATGGCTTTTTCCGCTCACAAGATGCTGGGACCCACCGGGCTTGGCGTTTTATACGGAAAAAAAGCACTGCTCAATGCCATGCCGCCTTTCCTCGGCGGCGGGGACATGATCGGAAAGGTCCATTTCGGATCCTTCACCTGTGCGGAACTGCCAAATAAATTCGAAGCCGGTACGCCATCGATCGCTGAAGAAGTGAGCTTCGGTGCCGCAATCGATTATCTGAACACACTGGGAATGGATGCGGTTTATGAACATGAGCGTCAGCTGACAGCTTATGCAATTGAAAGATTGTCGGAGATCCCGGGACTCAGGATTTTCGGACCGCGTGACGGCGCCCGCGGCAGCGCGGTCAGTTTCACGCTGGATTATGTCCACCCGCATGATGTGGCGGATATACTCGGCTCCCGCGGTGTCTGTGTCCGCGCCGGACATCACTGCGCGATGCCGCTGCATGAACGTTTCGGCATTCCCGCTACCACCCGTGCAAGCTTTTATATCTATAATACAGAAGAGGACATCACCCGTCTTTGTGACGCGCTGATGTATGTTTATAAACTTTTTGGCTGAATTATTAATCAGCATCCGACAGGCATTCATTCTGAAAGCTGCCTGCCGGATGCAGACTTCCGGAGACAACTATGGATGACATGTACCGTGAACTGATCATCGAGCATTACAAAAACCCGTCTTACCGGGGTGTTTTGGATCCCTGCGACCACAGCTATGAGGATGAGAACCCCTCCTGCGGTGATGAACTGCGTATCATGCTCAACGTGGATGAGAACAACATCATCACCGATGCCCGTTTTGAAGGTCACGGATGCGCTATATCCCAGGCTTCCGCGGATCTGCTGCTGGAAGATGTGATCGGGAAGAACGTGGATGAGGTCAAAAACATGAGCAAAGAAGATGTGCTGGATCTGCTCGGTCTGGAAACTCTCGGCCCCGCACGGATCAAATGCGCCATGCTTTCCCTGAAGTGTCTCAAAGCCGGTCTCTATGGTGTTGAAGGACACGCCTGGGAAGATATCATCTGAAAACAGACAGAGTCCGGCGTGCAGATTTCAGATATTGAGAAAACCCGGGAACAGAATTTCCGTTTGCTTCATTTGTACAGCCTGTACCTGAATGAACGGGCGGATTTTATTACTCCGGAGATGGTGAAGGAAATATCCGATATCGGCGGTTTCGGCAAGGATGAAGCTTTTTTGATCCTCCTGGCAGAAGCCTGCGGCGTTCATCCGACAGACGGCGGTGAAGACAGTGAATTCTTCCGGAATTATCTGGCACCTTCGGTAAAACTTTTGGATGCCGGAAAATACCGTGCCGATCCTTATTACAGCAATATCCATTTTCCGAATGTCAGAAATGAAAACTGGGAGCTTCGCACCGACCGGCTCAAAGCCTGTCAGCCGTTCATATGGGACGATGTACAGGTGGATGGGTCCCTTCGGGAGCTGCCGCCGCTGGGTTATTTCAGCGAAGATTTCTCCTATCCTGTTGTCCTGGAGGATGGCAGGGAATGGATGCTTGTGACACCTAATGAGGTGGAAACCATCCGTCCGGCAATTCGGGCAGCACATGGCCGGGTAGTGACTTTCGGCCTGGGTCTGGGATATTTTCCCTACATGGCATCCCTCAAACCGGAAGTGAAACAGATCATTGTTGTGGAACGGGATCCGAAGGTGATTGAATTGTTTCAGCAGTTTATCCTGCCTCAGTTCTGTCAGCATGAAAAGATCCGTCTGGTGTGCATGGATGCCTTCGCTTATCTTGATGAGATAATGCCGCGTGAGCACTTTGATTATCTTTATGCCGATATCTGGCATGATGCGGGGGATGGTGTCCCGCTCTACCTGCGTTTCAATAAATACGAGGAGCGTTTCCCGGAAACGGAATTTGACTACTGGATCGAAAAAACCATGCTGTCCTATCTTCGCTGGTACGATTTTGAACACATGCCCGCGGATGTCCGGGATCCATACCGCTGGCTGAATAACGTAAACACCAAAAACCGTGCAAAATCTCTTCGCCCTGATGATTATTCATCCTGGCTCCGGCGCGAAGTAAATGGAGATGGTTGAGCGAAAGGAACATATGATGAAAAAAGCATACTTTGCCGGCGGATGTTTCTGGTGCATCGCACCAATCTTCCGTGAAATGGAGGGTGTTCAATCAGTCATTTCCGGCTATTGCGGCGGAGATGAGGAAAATCCGGCATACGAGGATGTAAAAGCACAGAAAACCCATCACCGGGAAACGATCTGTGTTGAATATGACCCGGAAAAGGTTTCTTATCAGGATCTGCTCTCCGTTTTTCTTGAAAGCGTCGATCCTTTTGATGCCGGCGGGCAATTCATAGACCGGGGGGAATCCTACACGCTTGCCGTTTTCTGCAGCGGGGATGATGAACGCAGACTCTCGGAAAATATGCTTGAAAATCTTTCCACAGGAGCTGGCAGACCGGCAGCTGTCAGTGTGGAGCCATATAAAAAGTTTTGGCCGGCAGAGGATTATCATCAGAATTATGATTTGAAAAATCCCGAAGCTTTCGCAAAAGAATTGGAAGAATCAGGCCGGAATAATATCACTTGTCCGTTACGTTTCAAAAGAAAAGGGTTAAAATAATTGCGTATAAGCCAATCAAGGACAAAATAATAAGGAGGTTGTAATGAACTGGAAAAAATTTTTTGGTTATTTGACGATAATTTTTTTCATTTTCTTTGAAGTTTATTCAGGTATCCGTCTTTTGACGAATCCGATCGACTTCACAAATTCAGTCATCTTTATCTTCGGTATCATCATGCTGATCATCGGTGTGATCAGCATAGTCCGCGCACTGAAGATCAAATCAGACAGCGGTATGCCTTACCGTCTGGGGCTTTTTGGCGGCATTCTCGATCTTATCATCGGTGTGTTATGTACCTTCTTCTCACAAAAGGTTCTGGGATTATTCCCAGTATTGCTGATGATCTACGGTATTTTCATGGTCATTGCCGGTATTCACAAAATCCGCAATTATCTCGTTTTGAAGGATTTTGGCATCAATCGTTCCTGGCTGGTTGTTCTCAGCGCGATCCTTTCCATTATCCTCGGTATCGTTGTCTTCCTGAACCCCTTCACAGCCACGGAAGCAGCATGGGTCTATGTCGGCGTCTTCCTTATTATTGAAGGTGTGTTCGACCTTTTCTCCTTCATTTTCGGATTTTTCCTGTAAAAATAAAATCCTGCAATTATCTGAAAAAGTGCAGTCAATTCGGCTGCACTTTTTATATTATCCTCTGAACTATCCCCAAAGATCCGTGAGCATGGGAATGATCTGCTTTTTGCGTGACATAACGCCCGGCAGGAAGACCATATGATCCTTCGGCTCCACCTGGAATGCATTCCGGATGATGTCATCCGATCCCTGATAAAGTAAATATGTCCCACCCAGCAATACATCGGTTACCATCAGCAGAATAAAGGAATAGCCCCGTTCCGTTTTGATCTCCGACATGATCTTCAGCAGTTCATCCTTGCGTTCCATCAGATTTTCCGAATCATAACTGGTGATCTGGCCGACCCCGAACTTCTGATCCGCCATGTGGAACTCTTTGAAGTCACGGACAGCAATATCCTTCAGGCTTGACTCTTCATGATAAGAGCTGGAAAAGAGCTGGTGACCGATCTCATCCAGGGTTATGTTCCCGATGCGGGCAAGCCGTTCAGCCATAGCGATATCACGCCTGGTGCAGGTTGGTGACTTGAACATGACGGTATCAGACAATATCGCTGCAGCCATCAGCCCTGCCAGCTTTGGCGAAGGCAGGACGCCATGCTGCTGATACATCTCCGCGATGATCGTATTTGTGGATCCGACAGGTTCATTTCGGACGCGGATCGGCTGCCGTGTCTGGATATCTGCCAGACGGTGATGATCGATAATTTCCAAAATCTCCGCCTGGTTCAGACCGGGTACGGACTGGGACATTTCGTTATGATCCACGAGCACCACCTGTTTGCGGCGCGGACGCAGCAAATGATAGCGGGAAAGCGTCCCGACTACTTTTTCGTTTTCATCCAGGATGGGATAAGTTGCGTTCCTGCTCTCAAACATCTTGTCGCGGACATCATCGATATAATCGCTCAGGTGGAAACAGGTAATTCCCTGCGTGCGGCAGTGCCGTGAAATCGGCATGGCCTGAATGATCTGAGAAGCCGTATACCGGGCATCAAAGGGCGTTGCGATGATGATCGTCTGTCCGGGATCTGAGATCCATTCCGGTTTGACTTCGGACTGGCAGATGATCAGGCATTCCACCTCCATATCCAGTGCGCGCCGGATCATTTCCGGCTGGCTGCCGCAGATCACAATGCTCTGAGAAGTATTGAAAAGCAGTGATTCCATGTCTTGCGGAAGAGCGATCACAATCTCACCGGAAATTGAACTCTTTTCCGGGACTTCAGCTATGAGCCTGCCTTCCAGCACACTGAGCAGGTTGAAAATCGGGATCGAGTCGATCTTTCCGCTTTCGATAGCCTTCATGTTGTACCCTGTAATGTTGGCTGCGCTCAGCATGCCAAAAAGCGTACCATCCTCGTTGATGACGGGAATATTCTCAATGCCCTGCTCCTGTATCGTGTCCCAGGCGCGATCGATCGTCACCGTGGCATTCAGCGCGGGCGGCGTGTCAAAATCAAGATCGCTGATCTGTGTCCATACATTCCGCAGCCGCATCGGCTGTTCAAAACCAAAGAAATTCAGAATACGTTTTGTATCCTCGTTAACATGGTCCTGACGGGTAGCAATGTAATTTCGGTCACCGAGAGCATTGCGAAGAGCAGCGTATGCGATTGCGGCAACCACGGAATCCGTATCCGGATTCTTATGACCGGTAACATATATCTCGTTCATAATGATTCTCCAGGGGAAAATTTACAACACCCTTAAAAATTATAAATCAGAAACCGCAAAAAACTATAAGAAATTTTTGTAAAAATATATTATTTGTAAATTTGTGAGCGGTAATGGACTCGAACCATCGGCCTTTGCGATGTCAACGCAACGCTCTAACCAACTGAGCTAACCGCTCGAACAGACAATATTCTATATCAAACTGCCTGAAAATGCAAGGAATTAGCTGAAATTCGTTACTTTTTGCGAATTTCATTTTTTCAGCAGCTCATTTGCGATCCCGGCCATCTGCTCAACGACGTAATCTTGGTCCTCTTCTGTCATTTCCACGTACAGCGGTATGGCAAGGCTCAGACGGTCACAGGCATAGGCACCCGGCAGATCTTCATGCCGGTAACCGTATTTTCCTGTGTAATAGCCCAGTGTATGCAGCGCGTGTGTTCCCTGCCGGGTAGCAATACCGGCCTGTTCAAGGCGGTCCATCCACTCATTGCGGAAGGCATTAGCCTCATCAACAGTCTTGCAGTTCACAGCTTCCGGGATCACCATTGTACAGTAGGTCTGGTAAATATGTGTATATCCCTCCGGAACAAAAGGCGTCCGCACCCAGGGAACTGCATCCGGAAGCAGCCGGTCATAGCGGTGCGCCAGTTCAGCACGCCGGGCTGTAATATAATCAAGTTTTTTCATCTGAGCACAACCGATAGCTCCCTGGATATCCGTCATGCGGTAATTGAATCCCAGTTCGTTATATTCCGGCAGCAGATAGCCCTTTCCAGCATTGCGCTGAACTTCGGAAACAGAAGCGGCATGTGAACGGAGCTGCCGCACATGCTCAGCCAGCTCCGGGTCATTGATCAGTGCCATACCTCCTTCGCCGGTGGAAATGGACTTGCGCGGATGAAAACTGACCGCAGAAGGGTTGCCGAATCCGCCCTGATGCGTTTCACCGATCCTGGCTCCCAGCGCACAGGCAGAATCTTCAATGACCTTCAGCCTGCCGAAACGCTTTGCAAATTCATTAACTGCCGGAATATCGGCGCAAAGGCCGAATTCATTCACCGGGACAATACCGCTCAGCCTGTTTCCGGTTTTGTTATTGAACCACTGTCCCCCGCGTTCCTCGTAACGTTCTGCGACAAAATCATCCAGCAGGCGGACATCTATATTGAATGTGACCGGATCAACGTCAACCAAAACCGCAGATGCTCCGGTGTATTCTACAGCATTTCCCGTGGCAACGAAGGTGAAGGAGGGAACGAGCACATCCTGTCCGGGTCCAAAGCCCATGCCCACCATCAGCAGATGCAGCGCTGTGGTACAATTGGTCGTTGCGACGCCAAAGGCACAACCCTCATGAGCCGCAACAGCTTTTTCAAATTCAGCAACGCGGGGCCCCTGGGCGACCCATCCGGAAGCCAAAGCCTCCGCAGCCGCCTTAGCCTCTTCATCGTCAAAATAGGGTTTCATTATCGGTACATTACGTGATTTCATCGTATATTTTCCTCTGATTTTGAGTGTGATATTAGCTCTATATTCGCTTCTTTTATGCTCATCGATTCTCCATTCTCTGTTTATATTACTGCATCAGGCCGATATTATTCTATTATAAGAGCACACTTTGCATTTCGGAGGGCTTGCTTCGCAAGGCGCGGGATCGAAAGTTCTTGTGTTTGCGAAAACCACAGTCCGCGCCTGATTTCCGGGGGCCTGCGGCCCCCATACCCCGATGTGTTTCAGGGCTCTTTTTCTGAATCACCCGCAAAAAACGGTGGTTACCCTTTGCAGTCGTAAATCTAATTCGGACCGCTGGCTGCCAGTTTTTCTTTTGCCCGATCCAAAATCCGAATCACTTTGATGCCCTGTTCGCCGTTGGCAAGTGATTCTCTGCCTTCGCGGATGCAGGCTGCGAAATGCTCGATAGAGTTGCGCAGTGCATCTTCCTGAGGAATATATGGGATCATGATATCACCTGACCGGGCTTTAAATTCATAGGGGCCGTATTCCTCACCGGTTTCGATGATTCCCTGGTCAAAAATCGTCAGCTTGTCCATGGTTTTCATGTCATCAAAGATAACCATCTTTTTTGTCCCGCCGATCATTGTGCGTCGTTCCTTGATGGGAGAGATCCAGCTGGATTTGATATGAGCCAGAAAACCGTCATATTTCAGGGTCAGGTAGGTCAGTGTTTCCTGATTCCCGTAATGGGTCTCCCCGATCGCTTCCACATGATATGGTTCTTTTCCGCCGGAGATATAGTCGATCACCGCCAGATCATGGACTGCAAGGTCCAGCATGGCATTCACATCCCTGCGGATCGGACCCAGATTCATCCGGGAGATATCAAAGTAGATCAAATCGCCCAGAACGCCCTCGTCATACATCTTTTTGATGTAACGGATGATCGGATGGAAGATCATGATATGGTCTGTATGCAGCACGACATGATTTTCATGAGCCAGACGGTTGAGCTCTTCCGCCCGGGCTGTATCGGAAGCCATCGGTTTTTCGATAAAGAGATGCTTTCCGGCTTTCAGTATCTTTTTTGCGACCTCGAAGGACGGTTCTGTCTGGATCACCAGAGCAAAAGCATCCACCTTCGGATCATCAAGGTATTTTCCATAATCTGTTGTGTAATCCGGAATGGCTGAACCGTACACATTTTCCGCTGCCTTCAGACGGGCAAGGACCGCATCGGAAAGCGCGATCATATTTGTTTTCTGCGACTGCATAATGTTGCGGGCAACGTTGGTTCCCCAGTAACCGTAACCGATTTGAACAATATTGACAGGAGTATTTTCAGCCATTGAACCTCACAAAATATTAAGTAAATTGTCCGTCATAAGGATCATTTACAATAATTTCTATTCACTATTCTTACTTCGCAATTCATCGACAGAGTCGATAATGTACACCGGCCGTGCCCGTGCTGCGTCAAGCGTACGCCAAAGATATTCCGCTATGATCCCCAGCGAGATATTGGTCAGGCCGAAACCAAGCATCAGGACGGAAATCAGAGTCGGCCAGCCAAGCGTTACCGGACGAATATTAAATATTTTCACGATGATCAGATCCAGCGCCATCAGTGCTCCTGCTATGGCAAAGATGAATCCCAGGACCGAAACCATACGGATCGGGAAAAAGGAGAAAGCCACAAAGGAATCGATCAGCAGCTTCAGTTTTTTACCAAAGGTCCATTTGGAATGGCCGTGCTCACGCTCACGGTAATCCATGTTCAGCACAGTCTGTCTGAACCCCATGGAAATCACCTGAAGCACAACGGAGGAATTCAGCTCCGGATTGGCGTTAAGGGCATTTTTAACTTTTTCGTTGAAGAAAATCGTATTCACGCCTTTTTCCGGATATCCGGGGATCGCCCATTTACGGATCAGCGCGGAATATATCCGGGAGAACGTTTCCTCTGATTTTGAGACTTTCACCTGGTTTTTCTGTACCAGAACGAGGTCGCTGCCTTCCCGGATCCGCTTGTATCCTTCCCCGATGATCTCCAGCGGTTCCTGCAGATCCGCCCCAAGCCAGACGCAATTGGGTGCGGAGGCATTCTGAAATCCCGCTCTCACTGCCGGATGCGCGCCGAAATTGCGTGAGAAATTGACCAGTTTTGCGGTAAAATTGCGGAACTCCGCCTGCCGCAGCCATTCGCAGGAGCCATCTGTGGAGCCGTCATTCACAAAAACCACTTCCACCGGGACGCCAAGCGACGGCACATATTCTTCCAAAGCCGCACAAATCAGCGGCAGATTATCCTCTTCATTGAGGAACGGGATGATTACGGATATTTCAGGTTTGTTCATTTTCCCTCATTAGCAGGCAGCAGTCAGCAGTCAGCAGGCAGTTCGCCGTGAAAGTTTACAGACTCAGTAAAGAGCGAAACTGCCTGTTATCAGCTATCTACTGAAGACTATTAATCAAACCATTCAGCATTTTTCCAATCTCTGTACATTTATCTAAAATAAATTCTGTTTTATCTTCTTTAAAATACCCCAGTTTTTCACATAAAATAATTTGAGTTTCAAGTTCCCCAAGGGATCCCTTGGCAATTGAAAGAAATCTTCTAAAATCTCCCGGAGCATTTCTCTGCTGACCTTCAGCAATATTGGAAGGTATGGATATTACAGCTCTGCGTATCTGGTCTGATAGAGAATATAATTCCTCCTTTGGGAGCAATTTCACTTCATTGTATATAATAACTGCTAAATCCATTGATTTTTGCCAAACGATAAGGTCTTTGTAATTTTTTATGCCCATAAGTTCTCCATTACGACAGTTTCATAAGAACACTAAATAATACACAATATATCATAAAAAGCATCTAAAATCAACCGAAATACGCTGCACTGCCTGCTGACAAGGCTGCAGCTTACTCAGCAGCGCTGATTTCCACGTAATACCACTTGTCACCGCGGTGACCAAAGAAGGTGATCAGGTCATCAGAATAAAAAGGATCGAGCTCAGAGAACTTTCCGACATAACCGAAAGGAATATCATCAAAACCAAGATCATAATCCTGGTTGCTGATGGAAACACCATAACCATTTTCTTTCTGGTAAAAATAAAACAGCTTTCTATCAATAATGGAATGACCAAAGCTGCGGATATAGCCCCTGCTTTTGTCATAATTACTGTTGGACCGCAGCGTCCGGTCTGTGAAGACAAGATCCGTCACACCCGGATCCGGGTCAATATCGACCGTGAGGCGCATGGGAAGGTACCAGTCCCCCGCGAAGCAGACGATTCCCCAGTTGGTGAACATCGGATTCTCAACATAAGGGATCCAGTAATGTGTGAATTCATAACCGTTGGAATCCACATTCATGCTGGCGCGGGTCGGATAGGAAGGATCACGATTCATCTCCTGGTCATATTCAAGATAAGTAGAATACCGTTCACCATAGGCTCCATAGGAATAACTGGACCGCGTTTCCAGTGAATGGTTCAGCCGGGCTGAAAGATGATCATCCAGTGAAAGTGTCGGTGTCGGCACAGGCGTTCCGGTTTCATCAGGCGTCGGCGTACGCTGGGGGCGATTTGGCGTAGATGTCGGACGGACATAATAGTAATATCCATAACCATAAGGATCGTTATTGACCTCGGTGGGTTGTTCCACAGGTACTTCTTCCGTCGGTTCCGGAATGGGTGTGGAAGTAGCAGCGGCGGCCTGAATTGAAATCGGATTCAGCTCCGGGAAATATTCAAGTTCGTATTCATTATAGGAAAGGTCAAAAGGAAAATTACTGACATCCGCTTCACGGGGAATGGGATCTTCCCGGATCACATGAACAGCGACCAGATCAGCGTTTATTTCCGTAACATCCTCTCCGGAGACACCGAAGACGATCACTTCACTGCCTTCAACAAGCTTTTCATCGGAAATCAGGTTCTTTTTTGCATCTACCTTGAAACAGAAATCATCACAATTGATGTGGAAGTCTGTACCGGAATGGTGGGCAAGCGTAAAACCGCCGTTCGGCAGGACCTGTCCCCAGACATCTGTCTGGACTGTGAAGGCTTTGACCGAACCAAAGAGTGTCACCGGCTGAAATGCTTTCTCAGGCAGTACCTCAGCCGTGACCTGCGTGAATATATCTCCCGGTGCCAGATAGTTTACGGATTCACCCATGGAGAGCGTCGGCGTAACCGTGACAGGAGGCAATGTCGGAATATCCGTGACCTGGTTCAGGCTCAGCTGCGGCGTAGGTGTTTCCAATGGAATCGGAGTCCTTTGAAATATCGGCAGCATACTGCAGCCTGACAGAAAGGAACAAAGGATCAGGAATCCCAGAAATTTCAAAATTATGCGTATTTTCTCATCCATTTTTATAATTATAATCGTAAACTTCCGGCCTAATAGAAAAATTACTCTCCGGCGTTTATGCTGCTGTGCAGCGGGAACGGAGGGAGTATCAGCTAAGCAAGCGGATAATCTTTATAAAATCAGAGACAAAACGATGATCCGGTTTCTAACAGATCACGTCAGAAATCTTCCCGCCGCCGATGACGCAATTCGTCTCATCATAAAAAACAGCTGACTGCCCGGGAGTTGCCGCACGGACCGGATCATCAAAAAGGATGTGCACAGAATCCTCCCCGTCCGGAATAATCGAAGCCATTTCACCGTCATGGTGATAGCGGATCTTCACCCTTGCCCGGATTGATTCACCCGGGAGGATGCCCGGGATACTCAGATAATTCATATTCCGGCAGCGGATCTGAGAACTGTATAGAGAGGATTCCTCCCCCAGAACGACCTCATTTTCCGCAGCATTGATCTGTTTGACATACATCGGCACACCGAAGGCAATTCCCAGCCCTCTGCGCTGTCCGACCGTATAATGGATGATCCCTTTATGTTTACCGAGAATTTTTCCATCTTCAGTCACAAAATTACCGGGACCGGGCGCCTTCAGTTCAGGATCATTCTCAATATAATCCGCATAAGAACCTTCTGTCACAAAGCAGATCTCCTGCGAATCCTGCTTGTGCGCAACAGAAAGTCCTGCATCCGCAGCAATTTTCCGCACCTCGGATTTGGAAAGTTTTCCCAGCGGCATCAGGGTACGGGCAAGCTGTTCCTGTGTAAGGCCGTACAGCATATAAGTCTGGTCCTTTTCAGCAGCAGCGGCCTGCTGTACGGTCAGGCGTCCATCAGGAAGCCGGACGACCGAAGCATAGTGGCCGGTAGCGATGAAATCAGCCTCCAGCACGGCGGCGTAATGGAGCATCCGCTCCCATTTCAGATAACGATTGCACTCAATACAGGGATTTGGGGTCTGACCTTCAATGTAGGAGCGGAAAAAAGGCCGTTTGACTTTTTCATTAAATGCCTCTATACAGTTTGGTGCATGATAGCGGATATGCAGCTTCCATGCGGTCTCCCTTGCGTCATCGATCTCACAGCATCGGCTCTCAGCGCCGTCCACGGCTTCCCAGGTGCGCAGCGTCATGCCGATGACCTCATATCCCGCTTCTTTCAGCAGATATGCAGCCACCGCGCTGTCCACGCCGCCTGACATTCCGACAATTACTTTTGTCATGATCGCCAGCAGTCAGCGGTCAGCAGTCAGAAAACGGAATACCGGTCACTGACTGCTGACCTCAGCCCGCTATTTTTTCCTCTTTTCCAGTTTATTGATAAAATCCCGGAGTGACTCTGCATCCAGATCTTCTTCAGCCATATCCTCAAATTCCGCCCAAAGCTCGCCTTCATCCGCATCTCTGTCCGCAGCGGCTTCATAGGCTTCCAGGTCATCAAGGATGCGGAAGCGGGAGAGGTCCATTCCCTCCAGCGGATTATCATGATGATGGTGATGATGCTCATGATCGTGATGGTGGTGATGATGTTCACCGCACTCACACTCATCCTCATCTTCGATATCGATCGGCTCATCATCCTCAAGGTCATGCGGGATCTTTTCTTCAAGAATACTCAGACATTGATCTTTTGCCGCTTCAATGGCATTATCCAAAGCAGCCCGGACATGCTTCGGTTTTTTGTTTCCTGCAGCATCTTCATCATAAAGGCCCATATGTATGGAAACGTTCAGCGTGTCAATACAGTCATCAATGACATCCGTGATCTCGCTGTCCATATCAACGACCGCTTCTCCCAGTGTTTCCAGTACATCCAGGGATCCTTCATCACCGATCTCAGCGACAGCTTCCGCCGCTGCGGTCAGCAGCTCCGGAGAGATCCGGTCAAAACGGGAAAGGATCTCATAAAGTGCCGGCAGCGCTTCCCTCATCTGCAGTGCGCCGGCTGCCCGGATCGCCTCGATGCTGACGTCTTCGTCCTCATGACGCATCAGTTCCAGAACACTTTCATCCCAGTCCTCACCCAGCGAATGACGGACAGCAGCCAGGCCAGCGATCAGTTCATCCCGGTCGTTACCGGCAAGGTAACCGCTGATGATCTCTTTAACACGGGCGCTTTCAGAAATCGCATAAGAAACCACAGCAGCCCTGCGGACCGCCTTATTTTTATTTTCGATCAGTTTTTTCAGTGCCTCATGCAGTTTTTCTTTAACAACCGGAATGCGGTTCTCAAGGGCGGATTCATACATATATTGTCCGAGGATCCCGATCGCGGCGATCTGAGCCTTTTCATGCGGGTCATTTTGAGCTGCATCCAAAATCCGGGAACCGGTATCCCTGGTATCTTCAAAACCCAGCACCAGGATCGATGCGGCCCGCACCTCCCCGTCAGGATCTTCTATACCGATTTTCGCTATAGGCGTAAAGTCGTATTCAAAATAATTCAGGCTGGCTTCTTCCATTCCGCGGTAGAAAGCGGCTCTTTGTTCTTCATTCAGTTCCGCAAGAACCGGGCGCAGGCGGGCTGCTCTTTCCGCAGTCAGATCGGAGAGCATACGTGCATGCTTTGGAAATACATTTTCGGGTTCTTTCCGGATCATTTCCAGAACGTTATCAAAATTTGTCCGCTTGTTCTTAACTGCCATCATTACTCCTGTTATAAACTGAGACCCGGAGCGTTAGCTAACGGGAGAGCATAAATACATCCTTGAACATGACTGCTGCCATCAGGCAGATCAGCAGTGCCATACAAACACCGTTGAAGGCAGTTTCCACCTTGAGCGGTACCTTCTTTTTGAACAGAAGCTCCGGCAGCAGGAAAAGGATACGTCCGCCATCCAGTGCCGGGATCGGGAAGAGATTGGTCACGCCGAGACAAACGGAGATCAACCCGAAGAAAGTCAGCCGGGACGTCCAGGCACCTTCGGAATTGCTGGCGGTACGGATCTCTGTGCTCACGCCTGCTTCTTCCATTTCAGCACGGCGTTCCGCAACCTGAGCTGCCCGTTCTTCATCTATTTCAGCAGCTTCCGAGAAATAAGAGTACATCCCAACCGGTCCGACGATCGACTCCATACCGAGCTTTACCTGTCCGGTGATGATCTGCCCCAACCCGGTCAGATAGGATTTTGTCATGTAAAATGTATCTTCCAGCCCGGCTTTTATTGCCTGTCCGAGACTGATATCACGCACCGCGTAGGTAATGATCACACCCATCGCGCCGCGTCCCTCCGGCGGATTGGATAAAGGTGTGACGGTCAGGTCGAGAACTTCACCGTTCCTTTTGACCCGGATCGGCGTTTCCTGATCCAGGTGAGCCTGAACCGCGGTGGAAACCATGTCATAGCTGGTGATATCTGTATCGCCGACACGGAGCAGCTGATCGCCCGGCAGCATTCCCGCCGCTGCGGCAGGAGAATCCGGTTCAACCTTATCCAGGATCACCGTAGAAATGTCCGGAGCACCGACCTGATGGATACAGATGGTAAAAAGCACCACCGCAGTGAGAAAATTCATCGCCGGGCCGGCAAGCAGGATCAGGATCTGCTGCCAGGCCGGCGCTGCCCGCAGGCTGTTCTGGCTTGGATCATCGAACTCACCCTTTGGTTTTACAAAAGCACCGAAGGGAAGCAGGTTCAGTGTGAACTCGGTCCCTTTCCATGTGAAAAGCCTGCAAAGACGCGGCGGCAGGCCGAAGCCAAATTCTTCAACTTCAATTCCGAACGCCTTGGAGACGATGAAATGTCCAAACTCATGCAGAAACAGCATCACTCCAAAAGCGAGTATAAACTGTAATATCAACATTTTTATTATTCCTTTCGGTTTAATTTTAACCGATATCAGGCTGATTAATAAAAGTTTTATATACCTTAAAAAGCCGAAATCCCTCCGGACTCCGGCTTTTTCTCTCACTATACGCTGTGTTATAATCGCTACACGAAATATCCTAAATCTTCATTCGGATAATGGAGCAGGACCCCGACCTGATCTTTCAGATAATCCTGGTAATCCAGCCGCTGGTAATATTCCACGTACCACTCGCCGGGTCTGGGAACATCCCTCGGGTCGATGAACTGCCGGAACGGCCAGGTGACCGGTTCGCCTCCGACGTACTTCATCGTGACCTTGTGG
>CACYHU010000103.1 GCA_902774215.1 uncultured Chloroflexota bacterium | reverse complement strand
CGTATTATGGAAATACAGAAAACAAATGCTGTCCCATTCTCTGCGATGCTTTGCAAGAAAATGACGGATGAAGGTACTCTTGCCGATGCCGCCCATCCCTGTGACGAAAAGGGTCTGCCGGTCATCGTCTCTGTACCATGTTTCCAGTGTTTCTGTTTCGAAGCCGCGGCCGATAAAATAAGCAGGCGGATCGATCGGCGCGGTGAACAGATACGGGTATATCGGATCCGCAAGCCGTTCAATTGCTTCCAGTGCATGGATTACGTCATCCATCTGCTGCCAGCGGTCGGGAGGAAAGGATGCAAGCGTTTTTCGAAAAAAAGTTTCAAGGTTTAACAGAAGTTTATCCGGCCAAGGACCGGAATAGTTCATCCTGCTTAAGTCATAAACCGCATCCTGCACACAATCCGGCGCTTCCGGTACCTTTCCGAAAAGCAGATAAAACATCAGTGCGCCGATCCCGTAAATATCGGTACAGAAACCAAGCTTCGAAAACTGTCCCCGTCGCAGCTCCAAAGCGGCGAAACCTTTCGTATAGGAGAGAAATGAGCTGAAGCCTTCTTTCATCTCAGAAACAGGAATCAGGCTGTTGAAATCGAAGAGCTGAATACGGCCGGAGCTGCCCCGGATGACGGAAATGTTATCCGGCTTGATGTCGAGATAAAGATAACCGGCCCGGTGGATCGAACGGATCGCTGAAGCGGTTTGCCGCAGAATGGAAACACATTCCCTGAGGGAGTCCGGTTTCAGGGATGACAGAACATTTTCCCATGCCCATGCCGAAACGACATATACCGTATTATTGGCTTCATAGATGTTAATGGTATTAATGATGGAATCAGCAGAATCTTCGGAATAAAACAAACGGTTGCAGAGGCGGAAATCCGCGTACATCTGCATTTTGGCTCCCGTGAATTTCTCCACAGCCGGTCCCGGACAGATCAGTGCTCCGGATGCTTCTCTTTCCAGCGGAATGTCAAAAGGATAACATTCCTTGATCCGAACGATTTTTTCGTCGCCCGCATTTGTCCGGTAAACGGCATCATAGACAATACAGGAACCGCCCCGTCCGACCTCGTTTTTTATCGTGAACAGCGTTTCGGGTCCAAATCTAAGTCCGGTATTTGATGAGAGTTCGATTCTTGAATCCATGATCCTGTCCGGTTTGTAACCAGGTTTGTCTTTGTCGTGCTGCCTTTTCGATAAATATAAGCCATCATATGCATATTTCGGTTTTCAGATTGCTGTCCGGCAGTCACTGATCTCCGGCCACTGACTGCTGCTTGTTTTCACTGAATTCTGCACTCAGCAGCTGCCAATAGCTGCGGAAAGCCTGCATCGGGGATTCTCTGCCGGCGGCCCAGATAAAGATCCAGTCAAACGGATTTCCCGCATACATTTCAGGAAATCCGGCATCCAGCAGATATTGATCCAGTCCGGTAAGACAGCGTTCACGGTCGTTTGGTCCGGCTTCGTATGAGGGGCGGCCTTTTTGTGACAATGCCCGGTTCATCCAGAATTGGTAAAAGACGAGCAGGATCAGAGTTTTCCGGATCAAATCATTCTGTGTTGACTCTCCGCGCAGGATTTTTTCGATGCTTTGGCGTTTGGGAAAATTATCCGAAGCGAATTGATGCATGAAGGTTTTGTTATTGAGGATCGGTTTGATGGTGCGGTCTGTTTCGATATATCTGGTATCATCCGGATCCAGTCCTAAAATCTGAAGATAAATATTCCACGTGGAATCCGCTGTGTCCTGATTTTTCATTTTATTATTATCGAAAAAGTATTTCCGCTCCTGCGCGGCAGATCCGTCCGCTGCGGAGATCCTGTTCCACAGGTCCCGGATATATTCTTTAACCCTGACCTGGTTGTAGCCGAATTGGGCGAGATTCCCGATGAAATACTTCAGAAGCAATTCGTCATCATTGCAGGATTGAAGAAAGACGATGATGTTTTTCGTATAAAGGACATCTGCAGCATCCGGTACAGCGCCTTTCTTCGGCTGTGGAACTGCGCTGATCAGTCTCTCTGCCGTCTGATAGCCCTTCCCGTGAAAGATACAGTAAAAATAGACTGCTTCCCGGATCGTGTGACAGTCAAAACTGCGGTCCAGCATGACGGTGCGGAAGAATTCGTTTGTCTCTTCGACGCTCAGGTTCAGCGCGAAAGCGATGCGGAATCCGGTCTCCCGTTCGAAGCCTTTCGGTTCGGTGAGCCATTTCAGAGCATTGCGGGCTTTAGCCGGTTCGATCCCTGCTTCAGCAAATTTTTCTTTCAAAAAAGCAGCTTTGGTTTCCGGATCATTTTCGCGGGTATATCTATGGGTATCCAGAAAATCACTGAGTGCTGCGCCATGCCCTCGGAATGAAGCGATGATTTCCGGCAGTTTTTCTGCGGCATCATATTCGTAAAGGTCCACAGCGCCTGCTGTAAGCTTTTCCGTATAAGAATCCATCAGTGTTTCCCTGCTTTCAATAATAATAAGACCCCGTTCAAGGGTCTCTATTATTATAACGTGATTAATGCCGGAATACCGTAAACTGAGATCCGGTTTTCGGAAAACAGGAGGGCTGTAACTGCGGATATACGGAGAAGGCTCATTGGAAATAACGATATAATAATACAAATCATTCATTTTCAGCGGAGGGAATAATGGCGAAAGGGAATGTTTTAGTTGTCGGAAACTCAGGTGTGGGAAAATCAACGCTGATCAATGCTGTTCTTGGTGAAAATAAAGCTGCTGCCGGTTTCGGAATTCAGGGTACATCAAGTGAAATTACAGTTTATGAAGGCGAGGATATTGATTTCAATCTGATCGATACGGTGGGATTTGAGCCGGCGAAAACATTTTTTGAATTTAAGCCAAAGGCAATAAAAACGGTCAGGGAGTGGTGCAAAAAAGCTGCTCTTGATGATAATACAGAAAGTGATGTAAACATTATCTGGTTTTGTATTGATGGAACTGCGGCGAAACTGTTTCCAAAGACAATCAAGGACCTGATCCGCGCGACTTCCATATGGAAAGATGTTCCCATCATTGCTGTGATAACAAAATCTTATTCCCAGCCGGATCGTGAAAAGAATATTGAGATGGTGAAGCAGGCTTTTGAAGCTGCCTCGAAGACGATCAGACCCCGTTATATCATCCCTGTCATAGCAGAAGCATATTATCTGACAGATTCTGTATTTGCTCCTCCTGAAGGGATACCCGAATTGATCGATCTGACAAATGATCTGCTGCCGGAAGGGATAAGAATCTCAAAAGAGGTTGTGGCAAATTATAAATTGGAAAGGCGCCGGTCTTTTGCGCAGACAGTTGTTTTGAGCTCAACTGCGGCTGCCGCAACTGTCGGGGCTGTTCCCATTCCTTTTGCGGATGCACTTCTGCTGCAGCCGATTGAAATTGCGGAAATCAATGGCATTGCCGCAATCTATGGCATCACAAAAGGCGACCAGGCCAGGCTTCTGAAAAATACGATCGTCGAAGTCGGAACAATCAGTACGGCAGCAAAGGCAGCTATCAGTGCATTGAAAGCGATTCCCGGTCTAAATATCGGCACCGGTGTGATCAATGCGGTGATCGCCAGCGGCATCGTTGCCGCACTTGGTGAAGGGTCTATTTATGTCTTTGAGCAAATTTATCTCGGAAATAAAGATATTTCCGACGTCGATTGGGTCAGGAAAATCCTTGAATCCCAGCTGGCGGGATCCTTTGTCGAAAAGATAAAAGGAGCACTTGAAACAGTATCCGACGGGACAGATACCAAAGATATAATCCGGCAAATAAGCGACCTGTTTACTCAAAACCAGAAGAAAAAATAAGATATAACAGGAGTTCTGAAGCAGGGGCGCAGCCGGATGCCAGGCCTTCTGTACTGGACTTTGCCGCAGCAAAATGCAAGTCATAATGTGCTGTGTTATGAATAGCAAAAATATTTCTTTGAGTACAATATAAAAAAATTTAAAAAAAAGCATCAGAGGTGAGTATTATGTCTGATCTTGATATCGATAAACTTCGTGAGGAAGTCAATCCGGTGTTTACAACCGCGCAGTCCTGTCTGCGAATCAACGCGGAGATGGGGAACCGGGATGCAGTAAAAATGATGGAGCTGCTGGGTATCAGTCCGGAACTTCCGAAGCCTGAATCCGTGGGGATGACTCCGGGGATGATGGCTTTTGTTGTGCATAAACTTCGGCCGGGATTTAACGTTATGGTGGAAACACGTTTTGCCGCGTCCAACAGACTGATCCTGGAGAGCGGTGCGGCTCAGGTGGTCGACCTGCCATGCGGATATACCCCCCGCGGCGTCATGCTGTCCAGAGAAAATATCCGGTATTTCGGTATGGATCTGCCCGCTGTGATCGATGCTGTAGATCCGGCTGTAAAGGCAATTATCGGAGAAAACGATAAGATTTCCTACCATGCTGTGGACGCGACCAATTATACATCCCTTCGCAGTGCACTGGACGGTGCTTCCGGTAAAGAGCTGCTGATCACCACCGAGGGGATGCTGATGTATCTGACCCAGTCTGAAGTGGAAGAGGTATTTCAAAATATCCGCCGTCTGCTGCTTGAGTTCGGCGGAAAATGGGTCACGATGGACAACGAGCTGATCCGGGGCCAAAACGATATACTCAGGATCCTCGTGGATGGGGCTCCGGATGAGATGGCCGCGATCGAGAAACTGGCTGCAGGGAAAATGTCAAAGGCTGCCCATGCGGAGAACTCCTTCTTTATGGAGGACAAGGCCGCTCAGTTTGTGGAAAGTATGGGTTTTGAGCTTGAAAAGGTTCCCATGTATGACTATCTTCCCGAGACACTTCATTCATTGGAAGATCTGCCGCAGGATTTGCAGAATGCGGCGAGGGCTGCATTTAAGGATGTAAATTTCTGGGTGATGAAGCCAAAGCCCGCTGAATCCCTTGAGCGTGTCCGCGAAGCGAAGGATTTCAGGTCAGCAATGAAGCTTACAGACGGTACGCTGTATGTAACCGTTTCCGGACGTCTGGACACGATCACTGCTCCTGAACTGCTTGCCATGTACAAAGAGACCGCGGAACAGGGAAAAATTACAGACATCGAAATAGACATGAAGAATCTCGACTACATCTCTTCAGCCGGACTTCGTGTGCTTCTGATCATGAAAAAGGCACTTCCCAAAGAAGGCCAGTTACAGCTGACAAATATGAATGAAACGGTCACCGAAATTATGGAAACGACCGGCTTCGACAGCGTGTTCTGCTGATACGATTTAACTGATAAGGCGGCAGAATGTGCAGTCCCTGCGGCTGTCACATCTGCTGCTTTGCCTGTGTGAGCATCAGCTTGATGCGGTTCAGCTGGTTGACTTCGCTGGCACCGGGGTCATAATCGATTGCGGCGATATTGGCTTTCGGATAGGCTGCCTTCAGCGCTTTGATGACACCTTTCCCCATTACATGGTTCGGCAGGCAGGCGAAGGGTTGAATGCAAATAATATTGTTCACGCCCCCGTTCAGCAGTTCCACCATTTCGCCGCAGAGGAACCAGCCTTCGCCGTATTGATTGCCGACAGAGAGGAAGGGTTCTGAGCCCTCCGCGATTTTGCCGATCCTTGCTGCTGTGGAAAAATGTCTGCTCTTCCGCAAAGCATCAGATGCCGGTTTCCGCAGGGCTTCCAGCGCCCGCCCGCCGATTTTTGAGATGATCGAATCCCTGAAACCCGCACCGAGGAACTGATATTTATAGTCAAGGTTGTAGATGGTCATGGCGAAGAAATCAAGGAGGTCCGGTACCACAGCTTCGGCGCCTTCTTTTTCCAGCAGTTCGACAAGATGGTTGTTGGCAAGCGGCATGTATTTGACCAGTATCTCACCAACAATGCCGACGCGCGGTTTCCGGATCGTTTCATCCAGCGGAAGGCTGTCAAATTCGCGGACAATGCCGCTGCAAAGCTGCCGGTAGCTGTATTCGGGCTTTTCCATGCGGACATTATCAATGATCCGCTTCTCCCATTTCCTGTGCAGTTCGTCGGCAGAGCCGGGTACCAGTTCATAGGGACGCATCCTGTAAAGGCAGCGCATGATCAGGTCGCCCAGTGCCATTACCTGCAGTCCCTCTTTCAGTAATTTCGGGGTGAGGCGGAAGCCCTCATTCTTTTCCATGCCGTTTATGTTCAGAGAGATGACCGGGATGCGGCTCAATCCAGCCTGAGCAAGTGCACGGCGGAAAAATCCGATATAATTGCTGGCACGGCAGCAGCCCCCTGTCTGCGTCATGATAATTGCAAGCCTGTCCGTGTCATACCGTCCGGATAAAACAGCTTCCATGATCTGCCCGGTGGTGATGATAGAAGGATAACAGGCATCATTGTTAACATACCTGAGCCCGACATCGACAGCCTGTCTGGTGTCGTTTTCCGGCAGGACGACATGATATCCGTTCTTCTCAAAGACAGGCTTCAGGAGGTTATAGTGGATCGGGCTCATCTGAGGGGCGAGGATCGTGTAACCTTCGTCAGCCATCTGCTTTGTGAACTCCGGCCGCTCATACCGGATCGGTTTAGGCTCGGCGGTGATTTTCCGGGATTCGCGCATCTCCATCGCAGCAAGCAGAGAGCGTATCCGGATCCGTACGGCGCCGAGGTTGCTGATTTCATCTATCTTCAGAACGGTATAAAGCTTTCCCGCATTTTCCAGAATTTCCTGCACCTGATCAGTGGTGACGGCGTCCAGCCCGCAGCCGAAGGAAAAAAGCTGTACGAGCTCAAGATCATCGGACCGGCTGACAAACTCCGCGGCGTTATAAAGCCTGGAGTGGTAAACCCACTGATCCACCACACGCAGCGGACGGTCGCGCGAGATCGTATCATAAGGAAGTGAATCCTCCGTAAAGACATCAAGCCCGTAGGATGCTATCAGCTCCGGGATCCCGTGGTTGATCTCCGGATCGATGTGGTAAGGGCGTCCTGCCATGACGATGCCATGCCGTCCTTCAGCCCGCATTTGCCGCAGGACCTGTTCGCCATGCTGCCGGATATCGTCTTTGGTTTTTCTCTGCTCCAGCCATGCTGCGCGGGCTGCGGCACGGACCTCTTTTGCCGGAATTCCCCATTCCTGCCCGCAAAAGCGTACAAGACGGTCGGTTGCGATCTTTTCACTGGTAAAGGCGATAAAAGGCCGGAGATATCGGATCCGGCCGCTGCTGACAGCTTCCACATTGTTTTTCAGATTTTCCGGATAGGAGATGACCATCGGGCAGTTGTAGTGGTTCTGCGCTTTGGGCGTTTCCTGATATTCATAAAAGACGCAGGGATGGAAAACTGTCGTAATGCCATGTTCGTAAAGCCACTGCACATGCCCATGCGAAAGCTTTGCCGGGTAGCATTCCGATTCCGACGGGATGGAATCGATCCCCAGTGCATAGAGCGCATGGGAAGACCATGGCGAGAGAACAGTGCGGAATCCCAGTTCCCGGAAAAAAACTGCCCAATAGGGATAATTCTCATACATGTTCAGGACCCGTGGAAGGCCGATCGTACCGCGCGGGGCATCCGCCTCAGACAGCGGTTCATAATCAAAGATCCTGCTGCGTTTGTATTCTGCGACGTTCTGCCCTTTAGCTTTACCGGTGGAGGAGGAAATCTTTTTCTCGCAGCGGTTGCCGCTGATATGCCGCTGACCGCCGTCAAAGGTGTTGACAGTAAGCATGCAGTTGTTTTCACAGCCGCCGCAGCGGGCAGCTTTTGATCGATAGTGAAGCCCTTCCACCTCAGCGGCAGATCTTATCGTGCTTCCGGCTCCGTCATCATGTTCCCTGGCAAGCAGCGCGGCCCCGAAGGCGCCCATGATCCCGGCAATATCCGGACATATAACATCAACTCCCGCGGTTTTTTCAAAGGCACGGAGGACAGCTTTGTTATAAAACGTACCTCCCTGTCCGACGATATGAGAGCCCAACTGCCTGACATCCGCAAGCTTGATCACCTTAAACAGCGCGTTTTTGATGACTGAATAAGCCAAGCCCGCGGAAATATCGTTGACCGGTACACCTTCCTTCTGCGCCTGTTTGACGTTTGAGTTCATAAAGACGGTACAGCGCGTACCGAGATCCACAGGTGCTTTGGCTTTGACCGCTTCCGCGGCAAATTCCTCCGCGGAAAGACCGAGGGACGAGGCAAAATTCTCGATGAAAGAGCCGCAGCCGGAGGAACAGGCTTCGTTGAGCATCACGGAATCCACGGAATGGTTCTTGATGCGGATGCATTTCATGTCCTGACCGCCGATATCCAGCACGCAATCCACCTGAGGGTCGAAGAATGATGCGGCCTTCATATGCGCGATAGTTTCCACCTGGCCTTCATCCAGCCGGAAGGCAGCCTTCATAAGCGCTTCACCGTAACCGGTTGAGCAGGAACGGGCGATGGAAGCTGATGACGGAAGTGCCCGAAAGAGCTGCTGAAGCGCTTTCCGCGCTGTTTCAACGGGATCACCTTTGTTGGATGAATAGGAGGAGAACAGCAGTTCGCCTTTTTCGCCGATCAGTGCCAGCTTGGTTGTGGTGGAGCCGGCATCAAGCCCGAGATAGCATTTCCCTTTGTATGATGCAAGGTCACCTTTCGTAACGGCTGCCTTTTTATGACGGGAAAGGAAATCCGCAAAGTCTTTTTCATCCGTGAACAGCGGATCCAGACGCTTGATTTCCAGCTCCATGGCTATGCCGCTTTGCAGCCGGCTGATGAGTGTGCCGATGCTGTACTCTGCATTATTCTCCGACCGGGCTGCGCCGATGGCAGCGAACAGGTGGGAGTTTGGCGGATCGATCGCGGTATCTTCCGTCAGTTTCAGTGTGCGGATGAAGGCAGACTTGAGTTCGGAGAGGTAGTGAAGCGGCCCGCCGAGAAAAGCAATGGTGCCGCGTATGGGCTTTCCGCAGGCAAGGCCGGAAATTGTCTGTGTCACCACAGCCTGGAAAATAGAGGCGGCAAGATCCGCCCTGGAGGCGCCTTCATTGATGAGCGGCTGGATATCGGTCTTTGCAAAAACACCGCAGCGTGCGGCGATGGGATAGATCTGCTGATATTCCTTTGCCGCTTCGTTCAGCCCTTTTGCGTCCGTCTGGAGCAGGTCTGCCATCTGGTCGATGAAGGAACCGGTGCCTCCGGCGCAGACGCCGTTCATCCGCTCTTCCAGTCCGCCGGTAAAGTAGATGATTTTAGCGTCTTCGCCGCCAAGCTCGATGGCGGCATCGGTTTGCGGATAGTCCTGCTTCAGCGTCCCGGCAACCGCAGCGACCTCCTGTAAAAAGGGGATCCCCATTGCTTTGGAGATGCCGATCGCTCCTGAGCCTGTGATGCCGGATCGGAGAATGCAGGGACCAAGCTTCTCCTGAGCACGGATGAGCAGCGCGGCAAGCGTTTCCTGCGTACGCGCCTGATGCCGGCGGTATTCTCCAAAAAGGAGACTGCCGTTTTCATCCAGTATCACCAGTTTTACAGTTGTTGATCCAATGTCGATCCCTGCTCTGTATTTGACCATATAAATTTCCATACATCCGAAATTTTTCCGGATGTCTCTGCCGGCGTTTTCAGCCAATTCTTATGATATTTTTGATTGGTGACATAATAATGCCTGTGCCCGGCTCATGAATACTTATGATCACTCCGGGATATGAGACCCCCGGATATATTGCTGTTCCAAAGCGTAATCTGGCAGACACAGTTTTACATTATAAACTGTATTCAGTTTTCATGTGATTAAATTCACGAAAAAGAGTGTAATTCTTCCTGTTTTGTTCCTGTTCAGAGCGAAGCAGCGCATCTTGAGGGCAGGTACTTTGTACGGGCTTCGACTGAGATAAGTGCCTGCCCCGTGTGCTCCGTTATGAACAAATATCTTCTGCTTTTTTCATGATCTCATGCAGCCGCTGTTTCAGCTTTTCATAGCGCAGGCGTTTTTCTTCCTTTGCAAAATGAACTTCGCGGAACTGTTCCGGACAATTCGTGTAGACAAGTTTTGTGTCTCCGAATTGTTCACTGGTCAGGTCGAAGATGCAGCCGTCAACGTCATTGAAGCAGTGAAAACCGCCGTCTTCCAGCGGTACGCCGTAAACCCTCCCGCCGAAAATATCCTGCATCAGGAATGAAGTGATAGAGCACTGCCCGAGCGTGGGGTTTTCCGTGCTCCAATCGGAACGCATCCGCGGGGCACAGGTATCCGCAGACCAGCATTTCATGAGCAAATCATAATAATCGCGCGGTGTGAGTCCGTTTTTATCCTGTATGACCGCTGTTTCCCAACCGTAAAATTTGTACATATTTTCCTGTCCTGTTCGTCACTGTCAGAGTTTATTTTTCGTCTGATAAGAGACAATGATTTCTGTCATAATTATAATCTGCGCGGTGTGTTCATAATAGTCTTTATCCCTGATTTCAGGGTCAAAACTCTCATGAATGCGAAATGGTATGTGAAAAACTGATAAGCTCTGCTTTCGATCAGTTTCCGTGAAAATTAAAAGGGGACACATCACGCGGACAGAAATTGCCCCCATGATGGCCCCGCCATTGAGATCATGTGTTTTTCTCTATATTTGCCGGTCAGCTGAAAGTCTCCGCCGCCGTCCCGGATTTGCTGGAGGGAACGGACCGTGTCAGCGTTTCTTTTTCCGCTTCTCCCGCAGTTTTCTGCGGGTCTCTTCGGATGGACCGGAGCGCGGCGGACCTCCGGCGTGAGAGAGCACAGATTCTGATTCCCGTTCTCCGTCCACTGTCCTCTGACCACTTTGCACTATATTCTGATTCCTGCCCCCTGATCCCTGACCACCGGCCGTTGTATTCTGACCACCGACCACCGACCACTGACCACTTAAGCGATCCATTGTCTTTTCGAAGCGTTTCTTCGCACGTTCGGCTTCCCGCTTCAGTGCCCGTTCGTGTTTCTCTTCGGCTTTTTTCTGAAGCATCACTTCGCTTGTGTAGGATGTCATGATCGGCATGGCGGAGGCTTTGAGCCTCGGATCCACGGCTTTGTCACTGTGATCCCTGCGCATGCGGGGCTCATCTTTGTAAACGTTCTGTGTCTCCACCAGCGTTTCGATCTTCAGTTTTCCGGATTTGATTTTGTCGATTTTTTCCTGCGTGGCCTTCAGCCGCTCGAACAGCGCTGCCCAGCGGAAGATCCATTT
>CACYHU010000102.1 GCA_902774215.1 uncultured Chloroflexota bacterium | reverse complement strand
TTACATCGTGTATGCGATCCTGGCTGTGGTCGGTGCGGTATTGGCGATCCATGGCATTACCGATGTCGGTACCATCGGCGCGTTTCTGCAGTATTCCAGAAACTTTTCTATGCCGATCACACAGATGTCCCAGCAGATCAATTCTGTCATGACTGCGCTTGCCGGTGCGGAACGGATCTTCCGACTGCTGGATGAACCGAAGGAGATCGATGAGGGGAATATCACTCTGGTCCGGGCTGAAATTGCTGCTGACGGCACGATCACGGAAACTCCGGAAAGGACCGGTCGCTGGGCATGGAAGATCCCGGAGGCTGACGGCTCCTTCCGCTATCTGGAGCTGCGCGGGGATGTCCGTTTTAAGGATGTGACTTTTGCTTATGATCCGGAAAAAGTCGTTCTCCATAACATCAGCCTTTATGCCAAACTGGGGCAGAAGATCGCTTTCGTCGGTTCCACCGGTGCAGGAAAAACGACGATCACCAACCTGATCAACCGCTTCTATGATGTTCAGGAAGGTGAGATCACCTACGACGGGCTGAATGTCAAAGAAATCAGGAAGGATGACCTGCGGCGTTCTCTCGGGATGGTGCTGCAGGATACGCATCTTTTCACCGGTACGGTTGAGGAGAACATCCGCTACGGGCGCCTGGATGCGGCGCATGAGGATGTACTGCGCGCGGCGAAACTGGCCAATGCGGATTTCTTTATCCGTCATCTTCCGCAGGGATATGATACGGTGCTTACCGCTGACGGGGCGAACCTTTCCCAGGGACAGCGTCAGCTGCTGGCGATTGCCCGGGCTGCTGTTGCCGATCCGCCGGTTCTGATTCTGGATGAGGCAACCTCTTCCATCGACACGCGTACGGAAGCGCTTATCGAGAAGGGAATGGATTCCCTGATGCAGGGCCGTACTGTCTTCGTGATCGCCCACCGCCTCTCCACGGTCCGGAATTCAAATGCCATCATGGTGCTGGAAAAGGGTGAAATCATCGAACGCGGAGACCATAACAGCCTTCTGGAACAGAAAGGACGTTACTATCAGCTCTACACAGGAATGTTTGAGCTGAGTTAAGGAAACACTGATATATTAACAAAAACCTGAGATTCGAAAATATTTTTTGAGGTAAAAATTGATTACAGAACTTTGGAATAAATATAAAAGCCTGATCATGTATGTTGTATTCGGTGCGCTGACAACTGTTGTAAACATGGGCGCATATTATGTGTCCTATAATTTGCTGCACATCCCTAATGTTCCCTCTGCAGCCATTGCCTGGATACTGGCTGTTGCTTTTGCTTTCGTGACCAACAAGCTGTGGGTATTTGACAGTCCCTCCTTCGATGCGCAGACATTGAAGCACGAGATCCCTACCTTTTTCGGCGCGAGGATCGCAACCGGCGTGCTGGATGTGGTGATCATGTATCTGGCGGTCGATGTGGCACATATGAACCCGACTGTCTGGAAGCTGATCAGCAATGTGCTCGTCATCATCATCAACTACGTTGCCAGCAAGCTGATCATTTTCAGAAAAAAGTCGGAATAACCGGAAAAGTTCAAAGTACTTTTAATATCGATTTTGGCTCATTTCTTGCTCCATAAAGAGTGTTAGGATACAGCCGATTTCAGACCGGCGTATTGAGGAGGACAGAATATGAAAAAATCCAAAATGTTATTGATGCTGAGCATGTTTGTGATCCTGATGACGGTTTTCGGCAGTGTATTCGCGCAGGATTCAGATCAGCCCGCATTTAAAGTTTCCAGCGTTGTCACAGATACTGAAATGGTTCTGTCAACGAAGAACTTCCCTGCTGATACTGATTTTGTGATCAGTATGGCCGCTGAAGATACTCCGGATGCTTATACCAAAGTTTCCAGGTTTAATACGAAAGCCGGCGGCAATTTGAATGTAAAGGTCAAAATCGGGGATAAATTCAAGGGTTTGAACACGATTTACCTCATGCTTGAATCCGCCGACGGAGCGGCCTACCGCGGCCTTGCCGTGAATATTCCGGAAGAAGCACCCGCAGCTGTTGAAGAGCAGATCTCTCTTGTGAACGAGGAACCGAAGCAGGAAGAACCGGCTGAAAAACCCGCTGCTGACGTGGTAAAACCAGAAATAACGATCGTTGAAAATGAAGACGCTGCGGAAACGACTGATGAAACCGTTTCAGAACAGCCTGTTGATGAACAGCCGGCAGAAGAAGATGAAGCAGCTGCTCCGATCCCGGTTCTTGTCTGCGATTTCAGCATAATTCCGACAGTATCAATTAAATCTGTTGTGAAGAATGATTCCGTGACCTTCACGACCGCGAATTTCCCGGCAAATTCCACCTTTACCGTTTCCATGGGATATTATGTATCTACATGGGTCCCGGCCCGTTACCCGATGCCGCCGCATCATTTTGCACCGGCAAATCATCATGGTAATCCGGTCCGTCCGTATTATCCTCACAATGAACCTGTTCCGCATTTTGTGGATAGAGGACACGGATGGTATCCTGTCGCTCCGAAACCGCATGGTGGTTATGTGACTTCCACCTTCTCCGGAACGGCTGTCGGTACCTTTGAAACCGGTGACGGTACTCCGCAGACACTGACCTTCAATATTCCTGAATCATTGAAGAATGTCAACCCGATCGCTCTGTGGATCAGCGACAACGGTCCCTGCGGATTCTATTCCTACAATTATTTCTATAATAATTCCACCCTGTAGGATCACTGCTGGAATAAACAGCCCGGAACGAAGAATATTCCGGGCTGTACCATAAAAATAAACATTTGTCAACCGCCAATATTGGCGGTTTTCTTTTTTAAATTTCTTCATATACTAATAGAAAAGCAATTCTAAATAATAGATTGCAAATCAGAAACAACAAAGGAGAATTTTGTATATGTCGAACAAAAGGAAGTCTTTTGATACCGTATCAGAATCCCTTCCGGAAGAAAACCGTCAGCCTTTTCCGATGGAAGGTACTCCGGATGCCGGCAGCGGCGGCTTTGAGATCCTCTGCATCACGGCAGGTACCGGCAATGGCTGGGAGTTTACCCCTGAAGTGCTGCGCAAAGCTGTTCCGCTCTTTGACGGGGTACAGTGTTTTGTGGATCATCTTCCGCTGGATTCTCAGGACGGGCATTCTGTCCGTGACGTGGCAGGTCTGATCACTGAGCCGGTCTATGATGAAGATGCACAGGGAATCAAAGCCAGGCTCACACCTTTCGGCCCTTCCGCGGATCTGCTCCGGGAAACCTGCAATGAGATCCTGACCGCAGGGACCGAGACAAAAATCGGCTTTTCCGCTGACCTTGGCTTCAATAATGAAGGTTCTCTGGTGACGGAGATCGTGAAGATCTACTCTGTCGACCTGGTCGTTGACCCTGCCCGGGGCGGTGCGGTGCTGCGGGCGCTTTATAACCTGCGTGAAAAACGCTCTGCAGTGAAAAACCGTTCCTTTATGGGCTGTAAAGCGGACAGCCTTTCCGCACTGCGGGAGGAAACGGAAAAGGCTGAAGCGGTGCGCAGGGAAATGTGTTCCCAGCTGCTCAGCAATTCCCTTTCCAACAGCGGACTTCCCGCACCGATCCGGGACCGTATCCGCGCACAGTTTGCCGGTAAAGCTTTCGACCCCGGGGATCTGAATAAAGCTGTTGCGGATGGAAAAGCACTTTACGCTGCTCTGACTGCGCCGCAGGCTGTTGCCGGTGTGTCCGGTCGTTTTTCGGGAATGTACAGCGCGGAGGACCAGCTGATTGCCGCCGTTCATGACCTTTTGGGCGCGGAGCGTCCCGGTGAGGTGAAAGCTGTCCATTGTGCCAGACTTTCCGGGATTCGGGAGCTCTATTGCATGATGACCGGCGATGTGAATTTCCACGGCGGTTTTTACGCGGAACGTGCCCGCTTTGCCACCACCGCAGACCTGCCGGGTATCCTGAAGAACGCTTTGAACAAGCTGATCGCCCAGCGCTGGGATGAACTCGGCGCCTCCGGTTACCGCTGGTGGGAGAAGGTCGTGACCGTGGAGCATTTTGATTCGCTCCACGACGTTACCGGCATTCTTGTCGGGGAATTGAACCTGATGCCGCAGGTCAGTGAGGGCGCTTCCTATCAGCCGCTGCCTGTAACTGACTCTCCGGAAGTCGGTATCTGGAGCAAATTCGGCGCTTACCTGCCGCTGACCATTGAAATGTTCGAGCGGGACGATACACAGCGCCTGCGCCAGTATCCGTTCAAACTGGCAACTGCCGGGCTGTGCACGATTTCTTCCCTGGTTGCTTCGGTATTTACGGCGAATAACGGGACCGGTCCCGTTATGGCGGATCAGAAGCCGGTTTTCCATGCTGATCATCATAATCTGGGTACATCGGCACTTTCCGCTGCTTCCTGGGAAGCTGCCAATGAAGCTGTCTGGACACAGGATATGCTTACGGCGGGGAATGGTACGGCACCCAAGCTTGCGGTGGATGCGCGTTTTCTGATCGTTCCGCGTTCTCTGCGCCTTGCGGCCCAGCATATTCTTTATCCTTCACTGACCTATGAAGCGAATATCACTTCCGAGAACCTGCAGCGGGGTCAGTTCGGGGATGTGATCACCTGCCCTGAATTCACGGATTCAAACAATTGGGCAGCGGTGGCGGACCCGGCGCTTGCTCCTGCGATCATCATCGGAGAACGCTTTGGTTTGATGCCGGAGATTTATATCGCGGATAACCAGGCGCAGGGGGCCCTGTTCACCAATGATGAGATCCGTGTGAAAGCGCGCCATTTCCTGAACGTCATGGTTGCGGATCATCGTCCGATGTTCAAGTCAAATGTGGCGGATAGTTAGGCCTCAGGTATCGGGTGTCAGCACACAGTCGGCAGGGGGAATAAAGAACTAAATCCGGAGCGAAAAGGCCCGGCGGAACACGCGCTGTGTGGATATGCCGGGTCCGGTCCGGGACATTGAAAGGACAGAATTTATATGAAAGATATGGGTTACAACTTACTGAAAAGCCGCAAGTTTTGGGCGGCGGTTGTCGGGATCGTCTATTCCATGATTTACCTGGTCTGGCCGGATTTCCCGATCCCTGAGGAATCTGTGATCGGTGTGGTCGGGACTGTTGTGAGCTACATTCTCGGTGTGGCTCTTGAGGATGGATTGAAAGAACGTTAATGAGCACACGGGGACAGTCACGCTGCTGCCGCGAAACCGGCACAGCGGGACTTTCACCCGTGCCACGCTGCAGGTTTTGAAGGATAACGAAAGGAATTACTCATGAAAAGACGAAACCTTAAAGAAATTTCTCAAAGAAAAAGAACTTCACTGGATGGCGGGACTGCTTTGGGAATGGTACGTGCCGGAATGCATCAGCGGAGTGAGACGGAGTACCGCCGTTCTCTCATGATGGCGGGAACAGCCGAACCTGAACCGGTACCTGCGGATGAAGCGCTCGATATACCGGAAGTGCTTGAAGAAATGATCCCGCCGGAAACCGTGGAAGAGCCGAAAACGGCTGAGATCTCCGCGGATGAGGAGATCCTGGACTATATCGAATCTTCCGGAACTGAAGATGAAATATCCGGCTCCGATGAAACAATGCTTTCGGCTGATTATTCCGCTGAAACGGTGACGCTTTTGGATCCTGTTACGGGCGGTGTTGACTGCGGACCGCGGACTGTGATCTATGACCCCGGAGATGGAACCGTCCGTATGATCCCGGATCCGCTGGGTGTCCTGACGGAGGAAGGGATCCATCCTTTCCTGCCGGAAATAACGGACCCTTCTGCCAATGTGGCCGCGATGGGCAGTTAATAAGGATTTAGAGGTATGGGGACGGTTTCGCCGGGGCGGAACTGTCCCCGTTCAGGAGGGAAAATCATGGAGATGTATGATCTGGGAGTGCATCGGGGGGAGACGTTCCGGCAGGCGGTGGTGATCCGTGACGGGGCGGGGGAGCCGATGGATCTGAGCGGGTACGCGGGGTATGCGCAGGTGCGGGCGTATCCGAAGGGGGCGCCGACGGATCCGGTGGAGGTGGTGTGTTCGATGGATGTGACGATCGAGGCGGCAGCGGGGAAGGTGACGCTGATGATCGCGCCGGAGGTGACGGAGAGTCTGACGGCGGGGGTGTATGTGTATGACTTCTGCACGGATGACGGGAATGTGGTGAAGTACTGGCTGGGGGGAAGGTTTGAGGTGAAGCCTTCGGTCACGGAGGTGTAGCCTCCGTGACGGAGCAGGCAGTAGGCAGCGGGCAGTCGGCAGTCGGCAGCGGGCAGTGGGTAGGTGGTAGGATGTAGGTGGTAGACAGCGGGCAGTAACTGTCAACTACTGCCGGCTGCCGGCTGCGTACTGCCTGCTGAAAAAGAGATCGTGCGTTGGGGATGTGCCCCGGCGATTTATCGGAGAAACAAAACAAAATCTTAGAAAGGGTCGGTTTATCTCCTGCCGACGTTAAATAAAGATTCTTAATTTTCGATGTTTCGTTTCGACATCTCTCATGTCAATCGGGACTGATTTACAAATAACGGGATCCGGATGTGCTCCGAGTCCGGAATCTTTTTATCAGCAGGCAGCGGGCAGCAGGCAGCGGGCAGTCGGTGGTTAGCGGGCAGTCGGCAGCAGGCAGTAACTGTCAACTACTGACTGCTGCCAGCTGCATACTGCCGACTAAGGACTGCCAGCTGCATACTGCCGACTAAGGACTACCAACTACGAACTACGAACTACGAACTGAGGAAAGATGATCGAGATAATACAGGATGTGATAATAATTTCGCCGGAGGCGGAGCCGATCGTGGTGTCGCCGGTGGAGGAGACGGTGGTACTGGAGATCATCCGCGGGGAGCGGGGACCGGCGGGCCCGGCGGGTCCGCAGGGGGAAGCGGGACCGCAGGGGCCTCAGGGTGAGACGGGTCCGCAGGGGGAAACCGGGAACGGGATCGCCTGGATCGGAAAGACGGGAAGCACCGGCCTGACGGATCAATACCGGATCGCGTTCACGGACGGGCATTATTTCGATTACACGGTGACGAACGGCGCAGACGGCCCGCAGGGCGAGGCCGGGAACGGCATCGCTTCCATCACAAAGACGGGAAGCTCCGGCCTGACGGATCAGTACCGGATCGCGTTCACGGATGGGAGCCATTTCGATTACACGCTCACGAACGGGGCGGACGGCGCACCGGGCGCGGCAGGGCCGAAGGGCGACACGGGACCGCAGGGGCCTCAGGGTGCCGCGGGGAACGGGATCGCTTCCATCACGAAGACCGGAAGCACGGGGCTCACGGATTCGTACCGCATCACCTTCGATGACGGGAGCCATTACGATTACACGGTGACGAACGGCGCGGACGGTGCAGCGGGACCGAAGGGCGACACCGGGAACGGGATCGCTTCCATCACGAAGACCGGCAGCACGGGGCTGACGGATCAATACAAAATCACCTTTACGGACGGGAGCATTTTCTCATACACGGTAACGAACGGCGCAGACGGCGCACAGGGGCCTCAGGGCGACACGGGACCGCAGGGGCCTCAGGGTGCCGCGGGGAACGGGATCGCTTCCATCACGAAGACCGGCAGCACCGGCCTGGTCGATTCGTACCGGATCACCTTCGATGACGGGAGCCATTACGATTACACGGTGACGAACGGCGCGCAGGGCGAACAGGGCCCTCAGGGCGAAACCGGACCGAAAGGCGACACCGGCGAACAGGGCCCGAAGGGTGACAAGGGCGACACCGGCGACAAAGGCGACAAAGGCGACACCGGACCGCAGGGCCCGGCGGGGCCTTCGGTGTGGGGCGTGATCACCGGGACGCTTTCCGACCAGACCGACCTGAACACCGCGCTGGCGGGCAAGGCGAACAGCAGCCATAAGCACGGCGCAATCACCAGCGACGGGAAGATCACGGACAGCGACCAGTACGCCATCGCGAACGGGGACAGACTGGTATTTTCGGATCTCTCGCAGAGCGGGAAGCTGGCGCGGACAACGGTCACATTCGACGGCGAAACGACCTCAAAGGCACTGTCGCAGAAAGGGACATTCGAATCCTTTTCACCCGCCAGCCATGACCATGACAGCCGATATTATACCGAATCCGAGATGAACTATATGCTCGGGCAGAAATCCGACACCGGCCACACGCACGATGACCGGTATTATACCAAGTCCCAGGTCGATTCCAGCCTGGCCGTGAAGGCGCCGAACAACCATGTTCACGGGAATATCATCACCGAAGGCGCGATCACGTCCGACACGGCGATCGGGAACGGGGATAAGCTGGTGGTGACGGACGCTTCCGACAACGCGAAGCTGATCCGTACCGGGATTTCATTTGACGGAAGCACGGCGACGAAGGCGCTGACGCAGAAAGGGACTTTTGAGCCCTTTGCCGCGCAGGGTCACACGCATGACGACCGGTATTACACCGAAAGCGAGACGGACACGAAGCTGGCGGGGAAGGCCAATACCGCCGACCTCGGCGCGCTTGCCGGGAAGGATCAGGCGGCATGGGACACGGATATCAGCGGGAAGCCGTCCACATTCCCGCCGTCATCACACACGCACGATGACCGGTATTACACCGAAAGCGAGACGGACACGCTGCTTGCCGCGAAAGCCAACACCGCCGACCTCGGCGCGCTTGCCGGGAAGGATCAGGCGGCATGGGACACGGATATCAGCGGGAAGCCGTCCACATTCCCGCCGTCAAGCCACACGCATGACGACCGGTATTACACCGAAAGCGAGATGGATACGAAGCTGAGCGGGAAGGCGAACACCGCCGACCTCGGCGCGCTTGCCGGGAAGGATCAGGCGGCATGGGACAGCGATATCAGCGGGAAGCCATCCACATTCCCGCCGTCATCACACACGCATGACGACCGGTACTACACCGAAAGCGAGACTGACACGCTGCTGGACGGGAAATCGGATGTGCCGACAGCGGAGGCTTCCGGTGCAATTGCGTCCTTTGATGACGGGGCGGACGGTCTGCCGGTGGTGGATCTTACGGTCTCCATCGAGCCTGTTCAAGCGGGGAGCGGTGATCCATCACCGTCCAACGTGCGTCCGATTACAGGTTGGACGGGGTGCAACGTGGTTGTTTCCCCAACAAATTCTGCGCAGGACGGCACCACCTACAACATCTCCTTCGGTTCTGCCGGCACAGTCTACGGCGGCAGTCTGGATGTGCCCAGCGGGGTGTTGACAGTGACGCATACGCTTTGGTCAACAAATGGCAGACCAGCAAGCGATCCGACAGCAGTTAGTACATCAAACGATATAACGCAATTTTGGCTATATGCCGGTGGCACTAATCGTACTTATTTCAATGGCGTAAAGTGCGATAGTCTAATAAATAACCAATCTGGTGGTATTAGCAACACTTTTCGAGCAATATCAACATATCAATCCAGTATAAACATCTATATGCCAACCTCCCTGGCAGGTACAACAAGAGCGTCTATCAACACTTACCTTAATGCTCATCCGATGAATTTTTGGGTACAACTTATCACTCCCGTCACCTACCAACTCACCCCCACTGAAGTCACAACCCTTCTCGGGCAGAACAACATCTGGGCGGATACGGGGGACGTGGATGTCGTTTACTGGAAGGATTCGGTGATCAGCGGGATCGCCGCGAGGTATTACACCAGAACCGAGACCGATGCACTGCTGGCGGGCAAGGCCGATACCGCCGACCTCGGCGCGCTTGCCGGGAAGGATCAGGCGGCATGGGACACGGACATCAGCGGGAAGCCATCCACATTCCCGCCATCATCGCATAACCACGATGAGCGGTATTACACCGAAAGCGAGACGGACACGCTGCTGGCCGCGAAAGCCAACACCGCCGACCTCGGCGCGCTTGCCGGGAAGGATCAGGCGGCATGGGACACGGATATCAGCGGGAAGCCATCCACATTCCCGCCATCATCGCATAACCACGATGAGCGGTATTACACGGAGTCGGAGGTCGATACGAAGCTGAGTGCCAGGGATATCCTGTATTTTGCCAGTCAGGCCGTCAGTGCGGCAAGTTCTGCCGAAATCATGCGCATCACAGACAGCGCGATCACCGCGGATACCGTCGTACTGGAATGCACATTCCAAAAAGCTGACCGGATTTTAGGCAGTGTGAGCTGGACGAGTTATGCCGGATATATCAGCTTCAGCGGAACATGTACGGCGGCAACGACCGCCAATGTAACGCTTGCGAAGAAATCAAATTAAGGAGGAACTATGTATTTTCTGCATCAGATCAAACGCACGAACGGAACCTATGACAAAGGTATTGTAGTGAAAGAAACGTACGAAGCCGCCAAGCAGGGCTATCATGCCTACCTTGGCGCGTATGCCTACGGGCAGAATCCACAGACCGATTTTGTCAATGCCATGATCAGCGATGACCACGGTGCTGTGCTGATGAACGAATGCTGGAACAGCATTACGGAAGAAAGCTGAGTTGAGTATGACTGGTATGATTGTTCCGCAAACGGCACGGTTTTATCGAATCTCTGACAACAGCCAGACATATACATTTAATCTCGAAGCCAGCCGAACCGGCAGTTATCGAGCAGGGTTGTTGATACAGGAGCGGTATAACGCTCCGGTGATGTGGCTGATCACTGCAGATGTCGTCGGCGGGTCGTCTAATGTATCATCTAATAAAATCACCGTTACCGGCGGTGGCAGTATCGATATCAGTTCCGCCACATTGTCCGGAACGAGCCTGAGCATCACCTTCAACGATACGGCCTGGGGCGGTGTGATGCTCATCTGGTTTGATTGAAGAAAAGGAGGAAGGATGAGAGATGTCGCTGATTACCGGCGGGACATGCTGTCGATCCTCGGGGATGCCGGCGGGAGACGGTACTCCGAAGTGATGCTGGATATGGGTCTGCGGGAGGCGCTGGCGGAGTATGCCGGGTTCTTTCCGCGGCGGGTGTGTGTGACCGGGACCGTGGATCATACCGAGGGGGATATGGCGGTGGTGCCGTGGCTTTTCGGGGATGATGCGGCGGTGGACAGCGTCCGGGTGGACGGGGAATACCGGGACCATGCGGAGTTCGCGGAAGGGGGGAAGCTGTATGTGAAGCTGGACCCGCTGCCGGGGGCGGGGAGCGTGCTGACGTTCGGTGTGACGCAGAGGCATAGTGTGCGGGGGCTGGACGGTGCAGCGGGGACGAGTGTGCCGGACGGGCATGCGCTGATGGTGAGCACGGGCGCGGCGGGGTACGCGATGCGGATGCGTGCG
>CACYHU010000101.1 GCA_902774215.1 uncultured Chloroflexota bacterium | reverse complement strand
AAGCGGCAACTCTCTTTGCCACGTTGTCTTTGATATTGTTGTAGTAGAACGAATAGTCTTCACCGTGGTGGCCTGCCGGTCCGAAGTATTCACTGGCAACTTTTTGCTGATCCTCGGGCAGCGCCTCAGTCACAGCGTTCGTCACGATCACTCCGCGTTCAGGGACCACCTGTGCGTCCGCACCAATATCGCCTATCTCAGGCTCGCCGGTCTCCGGGTTTTGGACAAGCGATCCCAGGTTTTCACTTGCCGGTGCATAAGTGTCGTCGAGCTTCCAGTTCAGCGGATTAATGCAGAACCCGCCCGGCAGCAGCGCCACGTTCGTGGCGTTTTCCTCCACATTTCTCTTACCTTCGGTATGCCAGCTGATGATGACGCCTGTATCGTTCTCGCCGCCTGCAAACTTCATGTGCGGATATTATATACGATCCCTGACTGTGACCGGCTATGATAAAAGGACGGCCTCCATTGCAGTTCTCAAAGTAATAATCGAGCGCGGCGGTTATATCTTCATAAGGTATGCCGGAAATCGAGGCTTCGATGTTCCCATCCCTTTTATAGACTTCTCCGGCTAAACGTAAGCCGGCCTGGCGGTAGTACGGCATGAACAAATTGGTAGAGTCCTCAAAAGCACTTGCATGCGCCATGTATTCAGTCGGTACTTTCTCCAGCATCTCAGGGTTGTCAAGCGAAGCATAATCCGGAGCACCCTCCTCCAGACTTGAAAGGATATACTCTGTTGCGTAAATATAGAATGTGTCTGCATCCTTCGTGATCTCCGGAAACTTGTACCAGTATTTCCTCTGTGAATAGTCTGGTGCCTCTGTTCCACCGGCAGCGGTCATTGCAGCTGTTTTTTCATTCATTTTTTCCTCCTTCGAAATCGTAACTGCTGTTCTTTTTCACCTTACAGGAAAGCTTCCCCGTCTCATCATTCAGACATCTGATCCGGGGCTTCCTGATCTGTATAATCATAGACTCTTCCACCTTTTTCTGTCAATAGGGGTTTTCCGGATTGTCAAGTCTTTCTGATGTATTCTGTCAGCCTGAAAAAGGCAGACACCGCATTTTACGGGTAAGTCAAAAAAGAGCCCGATTACACAGCGGGGGCATGCCGAAAATAAAGCGAGGGCTGCCGCTTTGTTTACAAATTCATTTTGCGGCAGCCCTTCAGAAATTATGCTTATGAAATCACACTGAACTTAGCAGCACCGGCATACGGACACCGTGCTTCTGAACAGTCACTTTTATTTTAATCCGATCCCTTTCTCAGTAAACAGCAAACGGATCGCGCGGTTCACTTCCCGCTGAACACGGCCAAAATTCTCTTCATTGCATTCTGTGATCAGCGAGAGGGTGTTGCTGTTTCCGTCGATCGCTGTGACGCCGTTGTAAAACGGGCCGCTGATCACCTGCGGGATGGATGCCCCGATCTTCGGCAGTTCTTGCTTCAGCATCTCTTCAATTTCATCCAGCGGCTGATCCGCGGATACTTTCAGCTGCATGTTATACCAGGAATTCAACCGGGACAGGTTCACGATTTTTTTCACGCTCTGATTCCCGATGATCTTGATATTGTCTCCTGCACCGATCAGTTTAGTGGACCGCAGTCCGATCTCCAGCACCCGTCCCCGGTATCCGTCGACTTCAATGATGTCATTGACATGAAAATTGTCTTCAAAAACCAGGAAGACACCGGCAAGGATATCCGCCACCAGATCTTTGGCACCCAGAGAAATCGCCAGAGAAAATGCGCTGAAAGATGCCAGCAGGACGTTTGCGTTGAAACCAAGATAGGTAAAAATGAAGTACAGCATCAGGATGAGCATGAAATATTGGATCAGGTTCACCGACAATTTCCAGATCGTCAACCCCTTCGGATCCAGAATATTGGTCATCACGCTGGTCATAGAGTTTTTGAAAAGGACCAGTACTAAAAACATCAGCACCAGAAGGACCGTGCCGCTGAACGCCATCAGGTTGATGCCCCGTTTCCAATTTCCGAATAAAATGAAGCTGATGACCGATGACGAGTTGAACATATACAATGCCATAATGATCAAAAAAACAGTGGAAAGAGAAAACTGGAGTACTGAGATGACCTGTTTTTCAGGTGTGAGATTTTGCAAATGATCTTTCAGCCTGAAAAATAAATGAACCATTTTGCCGTTCTCGTTCAGCTGAGTCTTTTCCTGTTCCGGGCCCATCATTACGCTTTGTGTCTCGGTTTCAACAATGACGGTTTTTTCATAAATATCCGCTTTATAGGGGATGAGCATAAATACGCTGATAACCGCAAAGATTATGGAGAAACATATTGTTGAACAAAGCGAAAACGGAACTGTATTTAATTGGATAAACTTGGTTTCCGTCAGATAGAAGAAGTGGTAATTGTCATTTTTTACAAAGGTCCCGTAATAGTGCTTACCGTTTACACTGAAAGAATCAAACATAGAGGAATCTTCAGTTTCAACCGTGAGCCCGACTTCCGCTGATGTTTTGCCGATAAGTCCCGGATCGCTGGAATATTGGATCTTTCCGCTTGCCGCAGATTCGATCACACACAGATTTCCTTCCGGCGTGACCATTTTGATAAAATCCGACAATTCATCTTTATCGGATAACTGCCAGGTTTTTTTCGGATTGATGGAGAGGATCAGCGCTCCGTAATTTTCTTCATCAAAAGGAACGGCGGCACCGACCATCTGAACATATTGCTCGGAATTTTCTTCAACAGTCGGTTCATGAACAATGGAAGGCACGCCTTTGAGCAGTCTGCGGAAATCGGTAGTATCATCATCTTCTTTGGTTCCCAGGGAAAACTTGACAAAGGAATTGCTGCTGACCAGCTCATCTCCGTTTTCATCAAACAGCATAATATAGTCAGCGCCGAGAATATTATTGACCTCTTCAAGAAACGCGTGTGTCCGCAAATCCGGATCCATTCCCAGCAGCGCAGCAATCTTTTCTGCGTAATAGACCGACCAATCCTCTTCGTTCTTCCTGTTTCGGGATTCCTGTTTCTCACTGTTTACAATGTGATTCATCACTACATCCAGAGATTTATAGCTGGATGTTGCTTCATTGTAAAGATTGATGATCGTCTGGCTGGAAAATGCAAAGATAAAAAACAGGATCAAACTGATCACACCAACAGATGTCGTCATCTTTTTTACCCGTTGCGGATGGTATGCTTTTTCCTGTTCTGCTGTCAATGCATGATTCTGAACATAACGCTGTACCAGATACAGCCAGAAGATAACGGCAGACATGATGACCAAAACGATAAACACTGCCAGAACCACGCTGACCAGTGAATAATACAAATCGTTTTTTGTATCCATCATCAGGATGACAAGGACATCTATATCCGAAAATGATGTGTTTACATATCTGACAGTGTATTCCTTTTTATTGAGTTCAATGATATGTGTCTGATTGGCAATATCATCTTTACTGATCCCGATATCGGAAATGGTCTTTACAGGAGTGCTGCCAAAATCATCCGGCCAGTACAGCATATTCATTTCCGGATCATTGGCATCGATCATGAAGATATATCCGCCGTAAGATTTTTCGGTATCATGGAGCAGATCATTCATTTTTTCCATCTGCTCAGCGTAATTGAAATATTCATTTTCCTCTGTATAGTCTGTAAACCAGGTGTCTTTTGTGATCTGACCGTTCGCCAGAACATATGTTTCCGGTGCGGATCCGTCGTCTTTCTGCATTTCAGCAACATGAATTTGATTTTCCAGATCCTTCGGTTCCAAACCGGTAAAGACAGCGGAAAAACCGTCCGGATAAACAATTTTATTATTCTTCACACGCAGTACAACACCTCCGTCAATAATTTCCGGACCTTCGTAACCGTCTTCCGTTACATATTGTTTCAGTACGGCGGTCGTCATTTTTACATTATTCAGCGTCTTGTTTCGTTCTCTCTGTAAATTATTGTTTATTCTTTCGCTGATTTTATTGATCGTATCGACTGCACCCTCGAGTTTCATATCATTTTTCAGTTCGATTTTAATAATTGATGAAATAATGGACACATAATACAAAAAGATGCCCATTGCTGCCAGCAAAAGGATAAGTAACACGAATGCGAATATGGGATTGCGGACCTTATTCTTCATGAAATTTACCTCTCAATTCTAATATTTACAACAAATAATAATCCCAAACGTTCGTATACATATAAAAACCGTTACGACAGAATTGCAGAAGCTGTCGTAATGAAATATATCTTATGACATAAATTACATATTTTAAACCTGGCACATCAGCTTTTGATTCCCAAACCGTAATTTCAGCGGCAAAAAAGGGACTGCCGCAATGACAGTCCCTCAGAAATTACTTGATCATTCTGCTTCAGCACTCACTGTATCCGCAGCTGTAGCACTTCCGGCAGCCTTCCTCGTTGATAACCGTTGCCTGCCCGCACTCGGGACAGATATCGCCGATCTTCAGCATGGGGGATGTGGCCGGCTCGAAGGGTTTCTTCTCCGGAACCTCATCCGAATGGATTTGCCTGTGCCCTTCACGGAGCTCCTGCAGCAGCGCCTGTTCCTCCATCCGCTCTTCCCGCTCACTCAAATATTCCTGGAAAGTGTGACCCAGTCCATCCGGCAGGGAAAGCACCCGCCTGGCGCCGAAACCGAGTGAACGGCTCCCGCCGATACCGCGCAGCTGGGCGGCAACTTCTTCCAGACGGGCTTTCGGTTCAATGGGTGAGGCGAGCCGCAGTACATAAGAAACCAGCCGTCCGATCGCTTCGGAAACCGCGGAGATCTCGGTACCGGCCTTGGCGGTATTGATAAAGATCTCAAAAGGCTGGTTTCCGCCGTTTTCATTGATGGTGATAAAGGCTTTTCCAACCGGAGTATCGGAACGGTAGGTAAAGCCGTGCAGGGAATGCGGACGGGCCTTTTTCTTGTCATGCCACAGCGGCATCTGGGCCTGTTCAGGTTCCGCGACCTTTGCATCCGCCGGCAGGACCTCCGCGCCTTCCTGCTTGCTTTCCATGGTCGATTTGGTCTCCAGGACAACCTTGTCGCGGGAACCGGTGACGTATACCGTGGTTCCCTTACAGCCAAGCTTCCAGGACTGCATATAGACCTTTGCGACATCGTCCGTGGTGGCGCCGGCCGGCAGGTTTACGGTCTTGGAAAGGCTGTTGTCCACAAAAGCCTGCAGCGAGGCCTGCATCCCGACATGCTCTTCCGGTGTGATATCGGAGGAAACAACGAAGGTATTGCGGATGCTCTCCGGCAGGTCCTGAATATTCTGGCAGGTACCATCATTCATGACCTGTTCAACGATCGCCTGACGTTTGGCTTCATCCATGCCGCTGGCACGCAGAGCTTTGTCAAACAGCGGGCTGGCATAAGGCAGCAGGACATCCTTACCGTTATCATTCATATGGCGGATATACGCCAGCGCAAAAGCCGGTTCGCAGCCGTAGCCCTCGCAGCCGGTGACCGTTGCAATGGTACCGGTCGGTGCGATGGTCGTCTGGGCAGCGTTGCGGATGCCGTGTGCCCGGATCCCTTCCGTAACCTCATTCCAGTTGACTGCCGGACGGCCGAAATTCCGGGTATAAGGCTTCAGCGGGGTCGGATGGGCCCAGCGGAAGTTATCATTATCATAAATGGAACCTTTGATGGCAGGGAAAGCGCCGCGGGTTTCCGCGAGTGCGATGCTCTGCTTCATGGCATGGTAACGAACGAATTCCATCACCTGGCCGGCGAACTCCTGTCCCTCATCGGAACCGTAACGGATGCCGCAGTTGAACATCAGGTCACCGAGCCCCATGATGCCGAGACCGATCCGGCGGGCACGCAGTGCGGCTTCACGCAGCTGCGGAACTCCCGGAACATAACCGTTGGCATCGATCACATTGTCCAGGAAGAGCACAGCGGTTTTTGTGGTCTCTTCCAGCTTTGCCCAGTCAACTTTACCGTCTTCTGTGGCGTGCTGTGCCAGATTGATGGATCCCAGGCAGCAGTTTTCATATGGTCCCAGCCACTGTTCACCGCAGGGATTGGTGGATTCCAGGCGGTAAAGGTGCGGGACAGGATTGTAGCGATTGGCCTGGTCAATGAAAAGCACACCCGGCTCACCGTTGTGATGGGCCTGCTCAACGATCTTGTTGAACAGGTCGCGTGCTTTTATGGTCTTGTAGACTTTGATGCGTATCCCGGCTTCGCGGGCCTGGTCCACATCGCCGTCAAAATCTCTGGATTTCGGGTCGTCAAGGTCCGGGAATACCAGATCCCAGTCAGCGTCAGCTTCGACAGCCTGCATGAACCTGTCGGTGATCCCGACTGAAAGGTTAAAGTTTGTAATGGCGGTTTCACTGGTCTTGCAGGTGATGAAAGCTTCAATATCCGGATGGTCCACACGCAGCACTGCCATGTTGGCGCCGCGCCGGGAACCGCCCTGGGCAACCTCACCGAAGGCATGGTCATAGACACGCAGGAAACCGATCGGACCGGTCGCCTGCCCGGCGGAAGAACGCACGATGGAGCCTACCGGACGCAGACGGGAGAATGAAAAACCGTTTCCGCCGCCGGTCTGCTGGATCAGCGCGGCATTGCGCAGGGTCGTGAAAATACCGCTTTCCTTTTTCCCCATATCGTCACTGATGGGAAGGACAAAGCAGGCTGCCAGCTGACCCAATGGGGTCCCTGCACCGGTAAATGTCGGGGAATTCGGAAAAAACTGACGGTTCGCCAGCATTTTGTAGTAACGAACCGCGGTCTGCATAACGTCACCGCTATAGGTCTCTTCTGCACGGGCCACATGATATGCGACTCTCCAGAATGTTTCATCGATTGTTTCCGCCGGTGTGCCGTCCGCTTTGCGGCGGACATAACGTTTTTCGAACACCTTGCGGGCGTTATCGCTCATTTCTATAGACGGTAAACCCTCCGGCATCGCGGGAAAATCCAGCATGCCGTCATTATGCAGCCCTGTTTCCATGGTCTCTCTCCTTACCAAATTGGGCTGCTGCAGGCATGTCACTCCTTTACAGCCCAAACTTTATTATATTTCAGAGACAATCGTGACGGATCTGACTGACCTTTCGGGTCAGACAAAACCGCCGCGCTTGTCTTATGTTTCGTTTCGTTTTTACCGGCAGCAGAACATCTCTCAAATCCGCCGCCGCATCATCAGGTCCGTCTCAAATCAGAATGCACACAGGCGCCTTTCCAAATCTGAAAACCGGACGCTGAAATATGAACTCTCAAAAATCAGCTGTCTCCCAGCAGGTTATCGATCTCACTGCGGAGCACATGCAGGTCATCCATCCGCAGGTAAACGATTGCGTAACGGATGTAGGCAATCAGGTCCAGCCCTTTCAGCCCCTCTATCACCAGATCCCCGATCATGCGGGAAGGGATCTCATATTTTCCTTCCATCTGCAGACGTTTTTCAATGCTGTCTACCAGCTCGCTGATCTTTTCCGCCGGGACCGGTCGTTTTGCACAGGCGATCCGAATCCCGTGAGCCAGCTTTTCCGAGTCAAAAACCTCTCGTTTGCCGTCGGATTTTACAACCATCGGTGTGCCCAGGAAAGGACGTTCATAGGTGTTGAAGCGTTTTTTACAGGCAGGACAGTAACGTCTGCGCTGAAGCTTACCATCTTCAGGTTTTCCCGTAAAAACCACATTTGTTTTTGGATTTCCGCAAAAAGGACAGTCCATAACACCTCATATCTGGTAATCTCAGCAATAAAAAATCCCCATAGGGGAGGGTAAATAACCTTTTAGTAACTGATTTACAAATAACTACATTTAGTTACGAGTGAACTCTGTAATATCTAAATGTAGGTCTATTCTAACATAAAAAACAAAAAAAGCAAGAAAAACTGACATTTCGATTTATTGGTTTTCATGGCCGGGATTTATTAAAATTATAATAAATGAGGCTCCCGTGCCTTCGTTTTCAGCCGGGATCACGGGCTGATCTTCCGGTCGCCCGCAGCGCCATTTCAACATAAATGTCAAAGCACGGACGTCCCGCCGGGACGTACACAACCGGCCCTCATCCGGGTCAGCTGCATACGTTCCCCTGTCCCTTGCGGGACAGATCTCATACGATCCCGCGGAACAAAACAAAGCCTCTTACGGCTCTGCGTTATATTCGATATAAAGGTCACCCCTGCCGCGTTCACCGAGGCCGAAGGTCTCACCTTCCGTGTTGGCAAGGACAAAGGAAATATGGGTCGGGCCTTCACCCTGTACAGGGAAGGTCACGCTGATCTCACCCCGTTCACCCGGCTGCAGTGCCGTACCGATGTCAAACAGCTTCTGGGCGTTGTCATAATTCTCATCGCTCCAGACGACCTTGAAATTCTTATTCCAGGCACAGGTGCCGTAATTCTCCAGTTCCCAGGTCTTGGTGATCCACTCTCCCTTTTTCACCGGCGTGCCGTCAGGGATGGTGATATCCCCGATAAAGCGGGCCCGGTTGGTGCAGTCTGCCGGGTTGTCAAACGTTTCGACCCCGGCGGCAAGTGTCAGCGGCTGATCCTCCGCGGCTTTCACAGTATCGACCTCATCTGCGCTCACAACGCAGCGGAACCCGTAATTCTGTCTGGAACCCGGTGCCGCGCCGAAACGGCTGAAAGTGAAGGATGCCTCTTCCGGTTGGGATGAAAGGAAATTCCCGCCTTTGACGGTATGCATATTCCCGGAGATCGGACCGATTGGATTGACCATCTCCGTATCGGAGATCAGCCGGGTCTCGGAGTAGTAATCATTGACCCATTCGCTCACGTTGCCGGCCATATCCCGCACACCGTAAGGACTGAGGTCCATCGGGTCATCACCGGAACGATGGAGCCGGTTGGGGTACTCGCCGACACTGCGGCTGTTGTTGCCCCAGGGATAAAGACGGCTGTCAGATCCGCGGGCTGCTTTTTCCCACTCAGCTTCGGAGGGCAGCCGTTTCCCGGCCCAGGTGCAGTAGACCTGGGCATCCGTCCAGCGCACATTCATGATCGGCAATTCATCGCCGATCCATTCTTCGGCAATACGTTCGATCGGTTCACAGACACCGGCAGTCACACATTCGGCATACTGTGCCTGCGTGACCTCCGCTGTGTCGATCCAGAATCCGTCCAGTGAAACACTGTGACGCGGCAGAATGCCGTCCGAGCCAAAGAGGAAGGTATTATCTATCCCCATTGTAAAAGAGGATGCCGGTACCGCTGCCATCACACTGCCGTCCGCTTTCCAGAGGATGGAACGGCCCGCGGCGGGACTGATGGGACGCGGCGGCTGTGTTGCCGTCGGTACAGGTGTCGGTGTTGAAGCAGGTGTTTCTGTCGCTGTTGGCAGCTTTACTTCCTGTTTCTGCACGATCCGCTCCGCCATGGCAGTCTGCGTCCCGTGTAGCACCGTCAGCGTCTGCTCAAAAGCCGGCGTTTTTTCAGGTTCGGATGCTTTCTGATACTGGGGCAGTTTCGGCAGGCTGTTCAGAAGCTCAGGTTTAGTCATGTAAAGGTAAGCGCCCGCCCCGATGAGTGCCAGCAGGATCAGAATGACCGGCAGAAGGGCGGATTTTTTCTTCTTCTGCGCTGCGGCAAACCCCGCCTGTTTTTCCCCGGATTTTTTTCCGCCGGATCTGGTCTTTTTCTTTGGAGCGTCCGTCTGTTCCGGAAGCTCCTTTTTCGGGATTTCCTTTTCGATCAGTTCCCGTATTGCCCAGTAAAGCTCTTCCCCGTCACGGAATCGCCGGGATCTGTCATCGGTCAGGCAGCGGGAAAGGATCGGGACCAGTTCCGGTACTTCCAGACCGACAGACTCATTGACGCATTCGCGGTAATACGCGAAGGTGTGTGAATATTCCTCCACATCCGTTTCATCCCCGCTGCCCCGGTAGGGGGAGATCATCGTGCACATTTCCAGCATCAGGACCCCGAAAGCGAATATATCAACGTCCTTTTCCGGTTCCGGCGGAGGCGTGAGGTCCGGCATCTGGTAGACAGGCCGGTCTGCGTCAAAAGCGGGCGGCAGCGCAAGGAAGGAAAGATAGGTCTTTCCGTCGTTGTCCAGCCAAATGTGGGAAGGGTCCAATCCGCCATGGACAAGCCCTTCGCTGTGCAGCGCAGCCAGCGCGGAGGAAATATCCAGCGCGATGCGGTAAGCCATGTTCAGGCTCAGCGGACGTCCCTGCTTCTGCATGAGTCCCTTCAGGGACATCCCGGGAATATCCGTCTGACGCAGCAGCATGCCTTCCGGCACCAGTTCCGGTTCATATACACTGATGGCGTTTGTATGGCCGAACTGCGTCAGCCGCTGCATCCGCATCTGCAGCCCGAAAAGGGATTTCGCGCTGAGACTGCTGTTATCGATTTTAATGAGCTTCGCGTAATACTTTTTCGAATCGGCGGTGTCGTCCAGCGTGAGGTAATACCCGCTCTTGTCCGCGCCGATATTCGCCGAAATTTTATATTTGTTATTGATCATCTGCTGTGCAGCCATAATCTACCCTCTCTTTACTATCCTTACCTACTCCATTCTACTATAATTCAGGATTCAGAGCTCAGGATTCAGGAATCCATAAATTATCGAAGCACACGGTGACCTGAATTTTGCAGGTGAGTCAAAAAAAGAGCCCAATAACACAGCGGGGGTATAGGGTATGGGAGCCGCAGGCCCTGGAAATCAGGCGCAGACTGTGGCTTTTGTAACCACACGAACTTTTGATCCAGCGCCTTGCGAAGCATACCCTCCCAATTGCAAAGTGAGCTTTTATAGCAGAAAAATAAAGTAAATTTAGCCGGGATCGGTTAGATTCGGCCTGACCGTTGATGCCATGCCCGTAAAAAAATTGCTCCCCATCCGGCTGCGGAAGGGGAGATGAATTTTTATGCGAACTTCATCTTCTCGAGGAACTCTTCCACACCCATTCCGGCTTCTTCCGCCGCCTGTGCGATGGTGATATATTTTTTCCTGGCCAGCCCGACCAGTGTCATGATCTGCCCTTCTTCGCGGCCTTCCTCGCGCCCTTCTATACGCCCTTCTATACGCCCTTCTATACGCCCTTCTATACGCCCTTCAACACGCCCTTCCTCCTTGAAGAGTTCCATGACCTCTGTTTCGTTATATTCTTCAAGTAACATACCTTTTACCTCCGCGCGGTGCGCTTCCAAAAATGGTTTGATCACAAAATCATCCGGCATATCCGTGATTGCCCGGTCGATCCCGCTGCTGAAACCCTTTTCGTCATTCGTTTTATTGTTCTTTCTGACCTCAGCCACCAACCAGGAGTATTCCATCAGCGGTTTGCAGGCCTCCATCAGTTTCCTGTTTTTTCCATAATTGATGTTTATCATCCGAACCCGGACTTCAATATCAGATTTTTTCCCCTCCGGAAAGGAATCACTGAGGCGAAGTATCTTCTCATCCGGCTGATCAGATGTCATAGGATGACTGCTGTTCAAAAAGATCCATTTCATCGAAGACCAGAAATGATAAATCATTCTGCATCCCAAGGAACATGATATCCCTGATCGTGGTGATTTCGATTAAGGACGGATCCTTGTAGTCGGAATTGTTTATGGCATTATACAGACTGAGTGTCCAGGCCCGGTTTTCTTCAGATCCAAACAGAAAGATGAATAGTCTGTCCTTATATTGGGTGTTAACTGTTGTCATATTCCTTTCTCCGGATTAATTTTATCATAGATTCTAAAAATAATTCAGGGGTCAGCCTTCTGTAAAAGTATGTCTGCTGCCGTTTCGCAGATAGAATCGGCTCTTATCACAAAATCGAACATTTATCAACCGCCATTATTGGCGGTTTTCTTTTTTACAAATTTCTGTATACTATGTTTAACAATGACACCCGGGACTGGTCCCGAAGGGGTCTGGACCAGCTGGAGGACAGTCAGCTTCACAGCTGTACAAAGTCGTGGAAAAGGGGTACAGCCCGCAAGCGGTCCAGTCCCCCGTACACTCCGGGAACTGGACCCGAAGGGACCTTATCGTAGCAAATGCTCCACAATGGTGGGCGGGCAGCAGGTCTTGGCTTATACAGGGGTGTCGAGGGACACGCGTGGCTTTGTTTAGGGTGCAGGGATTTTGATACAGGTTTCAGGCAGCAGTTCACAGTAATTACTGAAGAAAAAGCGTTGAAAGAGGGTTTTCAGCGCCCTGATCCGTTAACCGTTTTTCGTCCCGTCTGTCTTCCCGTCTGTCCGCGAATTACATAAATTTTGTTTTTTCAGACATTCCACACTGCCCTCTGCAAACCATCAGATAATGTTATAATAAAGCAGGAGCTATAAGAATGGGACGTATTAATCGTTTTATCTGGTTTCTGATCATGATCATCATCGGTGGCGGCGCCGGGCTTTATTATTCCTGGTATGTAAAACCCGCTGAGTTTGTAGACGCTGCCCTGTATAATCTGCGCCCCGATTATAAAACTGACTATGTTTTGATGGTGGCTGAGATCTATGACCAGGAGCATGACAGATTTCAGTCCCTTGTACGCCTCGATAAAATACTCGCTCCCAGCGACCCGAGTCGGGAAAGCGTGGTGGAAGCCGCGATCGAAAATGCGCAGAACCTTGGATACAATCCGGTCGACCTGCAAAAGATGTACCGCCTGCAGGAAGTGATTTCCGGTGAGCGGATCCTCCCGACAGAAACGATCGACCCGACAGCGCTTTATGTCTTTGAGCTTACATCCACCGCCTCAGCAGGACAAACCGTAAGCACTCAGGATACAAACGTCCGTGAAACAGCGACACCGACACCGAATAACAGCAGTGTTCCTGTGGCTGACAGCGATCCTTTCAACACCGGCGTGCAGATCACCACGGACCCCAATGCTGTCCCGATGCTTGACCTTCCGCCTGCACCGTTCCCCCCCATACTGAACAATGATGTCAGCGGCGGGAATAATACCGGTAATTATTCAAGCCTGGATGATTATTTCGGAGGAGATTAGCTTATGCCCGCGAAACGAAAACAAGCCCCGCTTTATCTGCTGACCGGTTTGATCATCGGAGTGGCGATAGGTCTGCTGATCGGCTATCGTATTTTCCCGGTCCAGTTTTTTGATATCACCCCGGTTTCGCTGCACGAAGACTTTCAGCAGGACTATCTCACAGCTGTCGGTCTGGCTTATAATTCCGACAAAGATATGGGGCGGGCCTATTCACGGATCTCGCAGATGATGTCGCCCATATCCATAGACAAACTGCGTGCCATGAACCTGAAGATGGAGGATAACGCGGATAACCGTCCGTATTTTGAACAGATCCGCTCCTTCATCAATGAATTACAGGCTTACATGAATAACACAGGAAAAAGGTGACGCCTCTATGCGTTTCATCAGATATTATTACTATTTTTGGAGGTTAACATGATCAATGACATTCTCAATGATGGAGAAAGCAGAATGAAGGGTGCTATTTCCGCACTGCAGGAAGAACTTGACGGGATCCGCACCGGACGTGCCACACCGGCTCTGGTTGAAAAACTCACAGTCGAATATTACGGCGTTCCCACCCCGTTCAACCAGGTTTCCAACATCACCATCCCGGATGCCCGCACGATTATGATCCGCCCGTTCGATCCGTCGCTCATCCGCCCGATGACCAAGTCCATTCAGTCATCCGACCTGGGACTCACCCCCAATGATGACGGCAAGGCGATCCGCCTGATGCTGCCTCCGCTGACAGAAGACCGCAGAAAAGAACTGGTAAAACAGGTCAGTACCCGCCTTGAAGAATCCCGCGTCGCTATCCGCAATGTCCGCCGTGATATCATCAAAGATCTGAAAGACGCCGAGAAAGAAAAGCTCATCACGGAAGATGACCGCAAAAAGGGAGAGGAAAAGATCCAGAAGCTCACCGATACCTGGACTGCGAAGGTGGATGAGGTCGGCAAAAAGAAGGAAAAGGAAATCATGGAGGTCTGATCCGCCATGGCCGAGTCAAAACCTGATATTACTGATATTCCGGCCGAGCGCATTCCGCAGCATATCGCTGTGATCATGGACGGGAATGGCCGCTGGGCGAAAAAACGCGGTATGCCGCGTCTTTTCGGCCACAACGCCGGGATGGAAAGCCTGCGGGCTGTCATCAAGGCCTGCGTATCCTTCGGCGTAAAATACCTGACCGTATATGCCTTTTCAACAGAAAACTGGGGACGTCCGCAGGATGAGGTGGCCGGGCTGGAAAAGCTCTTCCATCAGGCCTTTACCAATGAGCTGATGGAACTGCACCGGCAGGGCGTCCGCATCATCCACCTCGGACAGCGGGAAGGAATTCCACAGTCTCTGCTGGATGAAATCGACCAGGCCGTGGAGATATCGAAAAATAATGACCGGCTGGTCCTTTCTGTCGCGCTGAATTACGGAAGCCGGAATGAGCTGGTGCATGCGGTTCGGCGTATGATCGCTGACGGTTTGAAACCGGAGGAGATCACCGAGCAGAAAATCAGCGATTACCTGTTCACCGCCGGGATCCCGGATCCTGATCTGGTGATCCGCACTTCAGGGGAACAGCGGCTCAGCAATTTCCTTCTCTATCAGTCCGCGTACGCTGAATGGGAATTTCCTGAAACACTGTGGCCTGACTTCGGAAAAGATGAACTGCTGCAGGCGATTTTGGAATATTCCAAAAGAGACCGCCGATTCGGGAAGGTATAGTATTTCGCAGACAGCAGGCAGTCGGCAGCAGGCAGCTGGCAGTAAGCAGTAAGCGGTATAAATTGGAATTCCGCCTTTTACTATCCACTGGCAGCTGCCTGCTGCGCACTACTAAAAGAGGTATTATGAAAAGTCGGGTCATCAGTTCCTGCGTGCTGGTTCCGGTAATCGTCGGGACGGCATTATATGGCGGCTTTCCGTTTCTGGCGGTTGTACTCATTATCTGCGGGATCTCAGCATGGGAATTCGGACGCATTTTTGATCATCATGACGGGATCCGTACACCGTTGATCCTCCTCGTCCTTTCCGTAATGCTGCTTATCCTTGCCCGTTATTTTATCGGTATCGCAGCATCGCACCGCACCCTGACCTTCTGCATCATGGCGGCGATGCTTTGCGGGACGGTTCTCTGTGAAAAAGAAGTGCCTAAATCCGCGCTGAGCTTCGTCGTCCTGACCACCGGAATGGTTTATATCGGCTGGCTTGGCGGGTATATGATCTCCCTCCGGCAGCTTCCGGACGGCGCTGTAAAATTCCTGATGGTTATGTGTATGGTCTGGATCAATGACGTCGGTGCTTTTACCGTCGGGAAACTGTTTGGAAAGCATAAGATGTTCAAAATCGTCAGTCCTAAAAAGACCTGGGAGGGATTTTTCGGCGGGATGGCGTTCACCATGCTCATCTCAATGCTCGCGCACACCATTCTGCCGCCGGTCCGTGCCACAGTCAGCATGCAGCAGATCCTGATTCTCAGCGCAGCAGTCTCTGTCAGCGGACCGCTTGGAGATTACGGTGAAAGCATGATCAAACGCTGTTACGGAATAAAAGATTCCTCCAACCTGATTCCCGGGCATGGAGGCTTTTTCGACCGCTTTGACTCATGCTTCTTCGCGATGCCTGTAGCTTATTACATTTTTGAGCTTATCCAATATTTATGATCTGTACGCTTCCGCCGGAAACACTGATCTCAAGAGGGATCGGAGCCTGTGTCCCGCGGCGCGGTGAAAGGATATTCCCGGAAAGCGTGTAATCCCACTGCGGATAGTCAATGGAAGAGGCTCCCGTGATCACTCCGGATACAGAAGTACCGGCTGGTACATAAATCCGGATGTTATCCCCCGAGGCCTTGATGTTTATTTTTGCATTGGTCGCGTGAGGGACCATTACATCAACCGGACCGTATTTGTTTTCAATATTCAGATCCGCCTTGATATAGCCGCTGTTCAGTACAGTGTTCAGGGAAACCGTCCGCTGCGTCGTCAGGGCGAGATCCCAGTTGGAATTCTGCGGCGAGGCTGCATGCCCGCTGCTTGTCAGCGTATACTGCGCGGCCTGACCTCCCTGAGCGGCATTTGGAGACAGCTTTTCCGACGGGTCAAGCCTGATCGTTCCGTTCAAAAACTGTCCGCCCTGATCACCAGCTTTGATGGAGATTTTTCCGGAGGCTGCATTAATGTTTAATACAGCTGCGCTTTGTCCGGGCATCGCAGCAGAAATACTGCCGTTTGCGCTGTAGACGATGGGTTCCTGTACGGTTTCAGGAACCGGCTGGCTGTCAAACTGTATGATATTCTGCTGTGTATCCTGCGGCATCATCTGGGGCAGCACTTGCGGTCCGGTCTGTGGTGCACCCGGCTGTGCGGGACGTATACCCTCAAACGTGGATGTCGGGATGATCGATGACAGATCAATGTTTATCGGCAGGCTTTTCATCACCGGAACGTCCAGAACCGTGAGCAGAATGTAAACAAGAATCAGCACCCCGGCAATGATTACCGCGGTATTGATCAGTTTCGTACCGGAGAAGATACAGTCCAATCCGAAAAGGATCAGCAGGATCGGCCAGATTTTCATAAAAAAGAGCCAGATCTGGTTATTCCACCCCTCAGGCATCAGCTGCGTGCTGAGAAGCGCACCGCCGAAAAACAGGATCACCATGGCCCCGATGAGCCTGCGATGGGAAATCAGCATATCAAGCCCTGCAAAAATCAGAATCACAGGCCAGAACTTCAGCAATAAATCATTCGGCAGAAAATTGCCGATCAGGTTCAATGAATTGAGCTCCAGCACGACGCCGGAAAGGATTGCACAAACTGGCAGAATAATAGAATAGAAAGGATTGCACAAACTGGCAGAATAATAGAATATCTGGTACGCATAATAATCAATTCTGTTGCAATTATTATGCCATTCCAAACGGTTTTTTAAAATATTTCGGAGAACCGGAAACCGCCTTTAAACAGGGTTTTTCCAATTCTCCGATAATGATCTGTTCACCTATCTTTATGAATACCGGGCAGAAGGATATCCGCCGGTCTCACACAGCAGGATTTTTAGGAAGCCTGTTATACTGCTTATCGTGTGTTCAGGGAAGAACTGCTGTCTTCAGTCTTTCATCCACCGCTGAAAATGTCAAGATAAGCACGAACTCCATTGCGGACACAATCCTCGCACGGGCAGAGGACCGTACCGGTATCAAGCCCTTTCAGGTCACGGCAAATCACCGCACCAGACCGTTCACGAAAATTTTCGTAAAGCAGTATTGAATACCGCGGCGTACTGGTACCACCGGTTTTCTTACCCGCCGCTATCACTGCACCGGCCAGTGCACCGCATGGACCCTGACGGTTTCCCATGCCTCCTCCGAAACCGCCGCCGGCTTCAATAAGGGCCGGATCC
>CACYHU010000100.1 GCA_902774215.1 uncultured Chloroflexota bacterium | reverse complement strand
AGAGGATGTGGTCGTGGATCAGGAAGCCCGCGGGCAGGGGATCGGTGAAAAGTTGATCCGGACCGCTGTTGAACGGGCAAAGACTGAAGGCTGCCGGACCATCGACCTGACCTCAAACCCGAAGCGGGAAGCGGCTCATCGCCTTTACAAACGCTGTGGCTTTGAAATGCGCGAAACCTGTGTCTTCCGCCGTATTCCCTAAAAAATTCTATGGGATACCGGGAACTGTTCCCGATATCCCGTTTTTTGATTTTCATGTTTTTCAGGGACTTTCCTGTTCCATTTGAAAAACATGATATAAATAAATTAGAAAAGCTTCTCCCGACCGGGAGTTTTGTTTTTTTGCCAAATCCTTCTGACTTGGCACAGAAGTCTCATACAACAGAATCATTATCATTGCCTGTTTTTCAGGCTGCGTTTATCAATAAGCTTAAATCCGGATTATTTCCCTCGAGGGATATGATCATTGATTTTATTTTTATTATATTGTATCTATTCAGAATGGAGCACTCGGGGACCGGCACTTTGCTTTGGCGAAGTCCGCGCGAGGGACCTGTGACCTGCGGCTGCGCCGCCGGGTACTGAACAGCTGCATTATATCTTGTGGATCGGAGCAAATATATGAAAAAGATCGGTTTTGATAACGAATTATACGTGAAGATTCAATCGGAGCATATTCGCGAACGGATCGAGCAGTTTGGCGGAAAGCTGTACATGGAATTCGGCGGAAAGCTGTTTGATGATTATCATGCGTCCCGTGTGCTGCCGGGATTTTTGCCCGACAGCAAGATCCATATGCTTCAGCAGTTCCGTGATGATGTTGAGATCGTGATCGCTATCAACGCGGAAGCGATCGAACAGAACAAAATGCGTTCCGATTTAGGCATCACATATGAAGATGATGTGCTTCGGCTGATCGATGGATTCCGCAGCATGGATCTTTATGTCGGCAGTGTGGTGCTTACCCGTTACAGCGGTCAGTCTTCCGCGGATGCGTTCCTGAAGCGTCTGACCTCTTTGGGAATCCGTTCCTACCTCCATTATCCAATCGAGGGATATCCTTCTGCAGTGGCACATGTCGTTTCTGAGGAAGGACTCGGGAAAAACGACTATATCGAAACCAGCCGGCCGCTGGTGGTCATCACAGCTCCGGGCCCCGGTTCGGGAAAGATGGCGACCTGCCTTTCCCAGCTCTACCATGAAAATAAACGCGGCATCCGGGCCGGCTATGCCAAGTTTGAGACATTTCCTGTCTGGTCCCTGCCGCTCAAGCATCCTGTCAACCTTGCCTATGAAGCTGCCACCGCGGATCTGAATGATGTGAACATGATCGATCCGTATCATCTGGAGGCTTACGGGAAACTGGCCGTAAACTACAACCGAGATGTGGAGATATTCCCGGTTCTGGATGCGATTTTCAGGCTGATCCAGGGCGAATCACCCTATAAATCACCGACGGATATGGGTGTCAATATGATCGGCTCCTGTATCGTGGATGATGAGGTCTGCCGGGAAGCTTCTCTGAAGGAGATCCTGCGCCGGTATTACATCGCCTGTGTTGACAGGGTCCGGGGAAATTGCAGCGATGAGGTCGTCCGGAAGCTGGATCTTCTGATGAAGCAGGCCGGTATTACAGCAGAGATCCGTCCGGAAATTTCCGCTTCACTTTTGAAGGCCGAAATGACCGGTGGACCTGCCGGAGCCATGCGGCTGCCGGATGGACGGGTCATTACCGGAAAGACTTCTGATATTTTGGGCGCTGCCGCCGCATTGCTGCTCAATGCGCTCAAAGCGATGGGCGGGATAGATGACCAGTTTGATCTGATCTCCACGGATGTGCTGAAGCCGGTCTGCGATCTGAAGACCCGTTATCTGCATCACAAAAATCCCCGTCTGCATACGGATGAGGTTCTGATGGCTCTGACGATCAGTTCTCTGACCAATCCGATGGCTCAGGTTGCCAAGGAGCAGCTCAGCCGGCTAAGTGATGCCGAAGCGCATTTTTCGGTGATCATCAGTGATGAAGATGAAAAACTGCTCAAACGGCTCGGCATCAGCGTTACCTGCGAACCGCGTTACGAGAGCAACCGTCTGTATCATAAATAGATGATCTATACAGAACGGAGCACACGGATGCCAGGCACTTTGATGCGGCGAAGTCCGCACGAGGGACCTGGCATCTGTGCTGCGTCACCCGGTCCTGAACAGATTCGCTTTTTCAGGAATCGTATTGGCTGATCAATGAATAATGGAGGTTCTCAATGACAGATAATTCAGCGTCCGGTCTTGCCTCAGCTGCTTTTATTGTCCGGGATTCGGAAGGCTTTTACCGCTGGACTTATGAGGTCGACAGTCATACAAACAAATCGTTTCTGAACCTTTATCTGCTGATCTTCGGATTGATCATCCTGATTCCGGGTGCGGTATTGTTCCTTATGATCTCCGGAAAAGGCGGCAGCATGGGGCCGTTTCTGCTGATTTGGCTGGCGGTCTTTGCGGGAGTGGAGCTGCTCACCTTTCTCGTCTATAAAGCGGTCGAAAAGATCCAGGACGGGAGATCGCTTATCCCCTACCTGATGGGACCGGAATTTATCGTCGTTCATCCGGGTGATCCGAAGACGCCTGAGGCCTATCTGAGGACAGATTTTTCACAGGTGAAGGATGTAAAGGTCAAAAGGGAATCTGATTTGATCCTGCTTCATGAACTGCTGCGGGTGACGCACGTCTATGTCCCGCGGGAGGATTTTGATCTCGTCCTGAACTACATTCTTGACCGTGTCCCGCAGTCGGGCAAAAACAAACCAGGAGCTGCCTGATCTCTCTTGCCGCATCCCTGATATTAATTATGAGCAATGAAAATAAGGAATCGGTTAATTATGCTTTAATCTGTCATGATGACCGGGTATTCGCAAAAATATCCTGTCATGTTAAGAAAACGAACATGAGATATCTATAATGCTGCAGCGGGCTGTAAAGCCAATTCCTTCACCGTTTCAAGTGATAATTTTGAATATTTCGCAATTTTTTCAAGCGGTAATTCGCCTTCTCGGATCATATCCATTGCGATTTCAATTCGTTCGCGTTCGATTGTTTCATTTCTCATATCTTCCATTACTTTACACATAGCCGCCACTCCTTTCTCGTTTTGCTTAAAGTATCTTACCTTTTCCGCAAGCTTTTGATAATGCATATCATCCGGATCAACGCAAAAGAAATCGTGCATTAATTTTCCGAGTTCCGTCAAGTTATTTTTGCATTCACCATTTACGTATATAATATGTTCTCCGTCTCCAAAAGGTTTCCCGGTATTTATGATCTGACGTTCGATGATATAAATTGGCAGACCATCCTTCAGCACATCGGTTTCTGTAATAAAAATCACATAGGTTTCGGGAAGTTTATTGAAATCTTCACGGGGGGTGAGTAAATGTGCATCCATAATACTCGAATGATATCTTGCCCGTTTTGGGTTTGTGCCCTTGTCTGCTCTTTGGATTTCGATATCATATTCAACGCCGTCAGCATCATTTGCATCGATATCAAGCCAAATATCTCTGCCTGCCAGATTTTTCAGAACTTTCTGTGTTTTTACCCGTGTCACTTTGATATCAGGCTTATTGAGGATGATCCGAAGCAGCAATTCTGTTCCTTCGATATTGTCATCAAAACAGGCGTTCATAAAATCATCGTCAATCAGACGAAACCCCCTGATTCTCTGTAAATCTTCTTCGTGCAGCCGCTCTTTGTCCATCCTGAGAATGCTCCTGTCTTTATATAATCTAATTATAACAGAAGAGCTTTCAATTCAATTGGAATCGATGTAACCGGATTGAGATATAGTAAATTTTCTGAGAAACACATTATATAAAAAAGCTTTATTGAATTATCTATATAAAGTTTGGTTTTCTTCCTTTCCCATCCGCAGATAATCAGAAAAAACCGGAGAGTTTAATTCTCCGGTTTTGTTAAGATTCATAAAATATTTTGTTAAGATTCAGCTATCAGCTGCGGAGTTTGGCTCCGAGAACCTGATCCCGGATGGCTGTGGCATCCTTATCGGTCAGGGTCTTTTCCGGGCTCTGGTACATCAGGCTGTAAGCGAGGCTCTTCTTTCCTTCTCCCACAGAAGGACCGCGGAAAATGTCGAAGAGTTCAACCTTCGCCAGCATCTTGCCGCCGCCCTGTTTGATGACAGCCAGCACTTCCTCCGCGGTCGTGCTTTCATCCACCACGATCGCCAGGTCTTCATAGATACCCGGGTAGGGTGAGATCGGATGTGACGGATAATTCTGTTCGGAAAGCGGCAGCAGCTTCGCGAGGTCGATATCCAGCAGGATCACCGGAGCGGAGAGCAGGTCGAAATTACCCTTGACTGCCGGATGCAGTTCCCCCATCACACCGACGAGGGTATCACCGGCATAGATCTCAGCGGTCTTGCCCGGATGCAGCCAGCTGCGCTGTCCAACCCTGAAGCTCACAGCTGGGATATGCATGCCATCCACCATGGCTTCAACGATCCCCTTCATGGAGAAGAAGTCGAGATTGCCCTTGATGTGGGTGTCCCAGCTGTCGGAGAACTGTTTGCCGGTAATAGCGGCAGCCAGATGCTTCGGTTCGTTCGGACGGAGTTCCCCTTCAACCGGTTCGAATACCGGACCGATCTCATAAAGCATCAGCCGGTCTGCCAGGCGGACGTTCTTTTCCACGATCTCCATCACCTGAACGGGCAGATGGCGCCGCATTACATTGCGGTCCGGGGAGATCGGGTTGGCAAGTGTCACATAGGAGTCTTCAGGTTTGCCGATCAGCCGGGCTTCACGCTCCGGTGAGCTCAGACGATAGGTGACGATTTCCTGCATTCCGAGGGAGGAAAGGACATCGCGAAGCTCGTCTTCCAGCTTCATGGCGGTGTCGGTATAAGCCGGAGGCAGTTCGTCAGCCATGCGGGAATTCGGAATATTGTCGTAGCCGTAAAGGCGTGCGATCTCTTCCATGATATCCGCGCGACCGATCACACCTTCGCCGATATCCAGACGATGCGGCGGGCAGGTGACCTTCAGGGTTTCGCCTTCCTGTATGCAGGTGAATTCCAGACGTCTCAGCAGTGCGGCAATTTCCTCAAGGGAAAGGGTAATACCGAGGCAGCGGGAGACATCTTCGGAAGTGATATCAACGGTCGGATCGATGCGCGGCAGGGCGTAGTTATCCACAAAATCAGCAGCGATGGTGCCGCCGGACCATTTCCGGATCAGCGCAAGACCCATCCTGCAGGCTTCTTCCGCGATTGCGGGATGGATGCCGCGGGAGTTGCGGTAACCGGCTTCTGAGTTCAGGTGCAGCTTGCCGACAGCCTTCCGGACGTTGATGAAGTTCCATGCCGCGGATTCCAGCAGAATGTTGGAGCTTTCCGGGACAACTTCACTTTCCAGTCCGCCCATCACGCCGGCGATGGAAAGGGCGCCGGTCTGGTCACAGACCAGGATCATGTTCTCATCCAGTTCACGATCGATGTTGTCGAGTGTGGTGAGATGTTCACCCTTGTAAGCGCGGCGGGTGATGATGGTCGGGGTCTTGTCCCCGGCACGTTTTTTGAGTGTATCAAAATCAAAGGCATGCAGCGGCTGACCGAGATCGAGCATCACATAGTTGGTGGCATCGACCACGGAGTTGATCGGGCGCATACCGGCCTTGTAAAGGCGCATGCGGACTTCAAACGGACTCGTTTGTGCTTTGACGCCTTCCACCAGACCGACCATGAACCGCGGGTTGAGCTCCGGTTCGGTGATCTCAATAGCGACCTGTCCCTTGACGGTTGGGCCTTCAGCCTTGAAATCATATTTCGGCTGCTTGAGCGGCAGGTTCAGCTGCGCCGCAACTTCACGGGCAACCCCGCGGATGCAGGCATTGCGTGCCATGTTCGGCAGGATATCGACCACAAATACCGCATCGCCCATGTACTCGGCCAAAGGCATACCGGTCGGTGCGTCGTCCGGCAGGATGATGATGCCGTCATGTTCTTCGCAGATACCCAGTTCCTTCGCGGAGCAGACCATGGATTTGGTCTCGAAACCGCGGATCTTTGTTTTCTTGATCTTCGTCAGTTCCCAGCCCGGTTTGTGGCCGTCATAGACAACCGCGCCTTCACGGACATAGGCCACCTTGAAGGGTTTCTCCAGACGTCCCTGCCCGATATAATGGCGGATGTTCGGAGCGCCGCAGAGGATGGTATGTTCGCCTGTGCCGTCATCCAGCTGGCAGAGCGTCAGTTTGTCCGCGTCCGGATGCTGGTTGACTTCGCGGATCTCCGCGACGACGAATTTATCAGCAGGCCAGGAAAGGCCTTCGAATTTGAAACCGTGTTTGTCATTATCAGGTCCTTCAAGACCGATCAGCTCCACCTCATCCACTTCCAGACCGCTCATGGTCAGTACGCGGGCGATTTCCTCGAGCGGGAGGTTCACATCAACATAATCTTTTAACCATGAAAGAGGTATATTCATCAGAATTGCTCCAAAAATCGAATGTCATTGCCCCAGAAATTGCGGATGTCGTCCACATGATGCCGGAGGATGGTGATACGTTCCGGACCCATACCGGCAGCCCAGCCGGAGAATTCATTCGGGTCGTAGCCGCCGTTCATCAGGACGGTCGGATGGATCATACCGCAGCCGAGGATCTCGAGCCAGCCGGAACCTTTGCACATGTTGCAGCCCTTGCCGCCGCAGAGGAAGCATTCCACGTCCATTTCCGCGCTCGGTTCGGTGAACGGGAAATATGACGGGCGGAAACGCGTGCGGACGTTTTCACCGAACATTCGCTTGGCGAAGTCGTCCAGTGTTCCCTTGACATCGCCGAAGGTGATGTTATGACCGACCACCAGCAGTTCGATCTGGTTGAACTGGATCTCGTGCCGTGCGCTGATCTGCTCATAGCGGAAGCACATGCCCGGCAGCGCCACGCGGATCGGGTTCGGTGCGAATTTGCGCATGGAATGGATCTGACCCGGAGAAGTGTGTGTACGCAGTACCACGTTCGGGTCTGTGGTGTAGAAAGTATCCTGCATATCACGCGCGGGGTGATAGTGGGGGATGTTCAGGAGTTCAAAGTTGTATTCATCGGTCTCAACTTCCGGAGTGCGGAAGGTCTGGAAGCCCATGTGCGCCAGAACATCCAGGATCTCGCGCATGTTTTGCGTTGCTGGATGCATGCGGCCGGGATTCGGACGGCGTCCGGGCAGGGTGATGTCCAGTTTTTCGCTTTCAAGAGAAGCTGCCAGTGCCTTTTCATGCAGTGCCGCATGCCGGGCTTCCAGAGCCTCTTCCAGAGACTGACGGACTTTGTTCGCCGCCTGCCCCAGTTTCGGACGGTCTTCTTTGGAGGCTTCTTTCATTTTGCTGAAGACCTGCTGTACGAAGGAAGTCTTTCCCAGCCGCGCTGTTTTCCACTGCGCCAGCCCGCTTTCATCCGCGACAGCTTCGAGTGCAGCCAGAGATTCTTTTTCGAAGCTCTCCAGCTGTGAGAATAAATCGAGTTCTGCCATAAATCTTTCCTTACATTAATGAACAGTGATTGGTGAATGGTGAATAATTTCGGTGCTGCTTCGTGTTTTTAATGATTCTGTGAATTATTAGATAAATGATTTTCAAAATAGAAAAGTCTTTTTCACCTTTATTCAATGATCATAAAAATTGCAAAGCGGCTAATAACTCTTTATTATTCGCTATTTATTGTTCACTATTCAATTTAATAAAAAATTACCGTCCCTGAACTGAGGGACGGATTATTCCGCGGTACCACCCTGATTGACCCACAAACGTGAGCCCGCTCATTGTGTCGATAACGCCGACCTGCGGCCCGGACTACTGCCTGTAAAGGATTCCCCCGGACGGCTCTGGAGTGAACTTCGGCTGCCGCCTTCGCCGGGAGGGTCTCAGTCTGTTGCCCTCACCGTCCCTGTCCGCGCGTTACAGCGTACTTTTCTCCGTCATTGCCTTTCAAATGATGATTATACATCGGAAACAGCTCATCCGGAAAATTCCGTGACGGAAAAACTCAGGAGCCCGTTCAGGCTCCTGAACCGGGGTTTAATTTCGGAACGTTTTGTCCTGATTCTGACTGTAAGCCGGGGAAAAATTGTGTAATATGTTATAGTTAAATAGTTATGAATTGATAAATATACAGTATCTGTTCAGAACGGAACACATGGTTCTGAACAGATACAATATGTATAAATTTACGGATTATTTTCACCGGAAATTGTGTGAACCGGCGGGGTTTTTCGGGGAAAAAGAGATGCATTCAATACGGTTTAAAATCATTTCCGTCACGATCGCGGCGATTCTGGTCAGCCTGCTGAGTCTGAGCCTGATCGGGATCTATACCGTTGGGCTGGAAAGTGACCGCAGCTCTGTGGAAAAGCTGAACCTGATGAGCGAAAATGCCGGGCTGAGGCTGGATGCCTACCTCAACAGCCTTCAGCAGTCTGTCGAGATGGCACTGCACCTGGCAAATGATTCCACGGAAGACCTGTCCCCTGAAATGGTCACTGAAGCGCAGGAATCACCGGAGAAGATGAAGCGCCTCGACGATTTTCTTTCGCGGCATGCCGCGCTGATCCTGCAGTCCTACAGCAGCATCGCCAACAACACCAGCGGTGTTGAGACTTACTATTACTGCATCAATGCCGGCCTCGGATCCTCCGAGCATGGATTTTTCTACTCAAAGGTCGGGCGGGAAGACTATGCGGTGCAGGAACCGCTGAATTCCGACGATCTGGATCCTGAGGATATTGAGCACACTACCTGGTATTATTCTCCCATTGAACATGGCGGGCCTATCTGGATCGGTCCCTATACAGCCCACTATTTGAATGAATTATGGACAGTTTCCTATGTGACGCCGGTCTATAAGGATGATATTCTGCTTGGCGTATTGGGGATGGATATCCTCTTTGACACAATGGTGGACCAGATCAGCTCCATCAGGGTATATGACACCGGGTACGCTTTCCTTCTGGACAGTGAAGGAAATGTCCTTTACCATCCGAAATATGAAATGGGAACCATCCCCACCGATGTTGACAAATCATTCGGTCTGGATATCCTTGGTCCGGAGTCAAGCGGCAATCAGTTGATCCGTTATAAAGCCGCGGACGGCCGTGAAAAGCAGGTTGCCTTTACCACACTTTCCAACGGGATGAAGCTGGGGATCTCGGCACCTGTGGATGAGATAAACGCCTCCCAGCGCTATCTGAGCAGGACTTTTATTGTGGTAACTGCTGTGATCCTTGTCCTGTTCCTGGTGGTCATTATGCTGGTGATGAACAGGATCACAAGACCGCTGCTCAGTCTGGCAGCCGCTTCGCAGAAGCTCTCTGACGGGGATTATGATGTGTCCCTTGAGTATACAGGCGATGACGAGGTCGGGACGCTGACGAATTCATTCAAGCAGATGCGTTACCGGATGCAGTTTTTCATCAGCGACCTCAACAGCAAGGCATATCAGGATGCTCTGACCGGTATTAAGAATAAAGCGGCTTTTCTCATTGCAGCTGAAAGACTCAATGAGGCGATCCGGCAGGGAGAAAAAAACGGTATGCCTGCCTTTGCCGCGGTCGTTTTTGACTGCAATGCGCTGAAAGAGATCAACGACCTTCATGGTCATACGCAGGGAGATTTGTATCTGCAGACCGCTTCTTCCGCCATTTGCAAAGTGTTTTCCCATAGTCCGGTCTTTCGGCTCGGCGGTGATGAGTTCGGCGTCCTGATGCAGGATCAGGATTATCAGAACCGGGATCGTCTGCTGGAAGAGTTTGACCTACTGGCTGGGAAGATCAATGCTTCTGCTGTCCATCCCTGGGAAAAGGTCGATGTTTCCAAAGGTATGGCTGTCTTCGATCCTGATGTCCATCATTGTGTGGATGATGTCATGGCTGATGCCGATGCCCGCATGTATGTCCAGAAAAAGAACCGCAGGCAATGAACTGTACGCGTGTTATAATACAGACGAAATTCGTGATGTGCTGATGCTTGGAAAGGGCGGAACATTGAGACATATTACCCGCTTTGTGCTTTGTTTTCTGATCACGGCAGCTGTGCTGCTGGGTTTTCTGGTTCTCACAAGCCTTGTTCCCCGGCAAGTGATCCGGCCGCAGATGCTGCGTTCGGCGGAATTCCTCTGCGAAGGCAAGCTTTTCGGCGATGTGCTGCCGGGTGTTACTTCCTCCCGCATTGACCGTTACGCCGACTCCATCCTTCTTGGCATCGCATGGCAGTTTGACAGTCAGCATCCCCTGCTTTCGGTGATGAAATCTTCCTATTACACACTTTTCTATCAGAATGAAAATCGCAATCTGCTTGATGCGGTACAGGAGGATCGCCCTGCCAACCAGCAGTACCTCCGCTATTGGCATGGTTCAGCCGGTGTCGTCCGGCTGCTGATGGTATTCCTGACCCTGCCGCAGATCTACACACTGCACGCTGTGATTTTTTCTCTGCTGCTTCTTCTGCTTGTCTTTCGGCTGCTTCGGCAGGGGAATCTGGCAGGTGCTGCGGCATTTCTGGCCGGTATGATCGGGATCTCGCTCTGGTTTGTTCCGCTTTCCCTCGAATATACCTGGGTCTTTCTCATCCTGCTGATCCAGATGAACCTTGTGCTGCTTCCGTCCTTCCCAAAGGATTGGAGCAGACGCTGCCTTTTTTTCCTCATCAGCGGCATGCTCACCAATTATCTCGATTTCCTGACCTGTGAGACGGTCACGCTGACTGTTCCCTTGCTCTTTATGATCCGGCAGGATCACCGGACGGGGCGGAAATCTGCCGCCTGGCGCAGCCTGCCTGCGGTGGCTCTTTCCTGGCTTATCGGTTATGCCGGGATGTACCTGCTGAAATGGGGGCTGGCAGCGGTCGTTATGGGCGAAAATGTCCTGCCCTATGTGACGGATCATGTCGGGGAACGTGTAGCAGGTTCTGTCGGGCTCGGGTTCTTCCGGGAACGGCTGGAGATCCTCCTGCGCAATATTGGCTGCCTCTTTCCCTGGAATTACGGGCTTGCCGGAAAATTGATCTCCGGTTTGCTCGTTGCTGCCGCTGTATATTTCATTTATTCCTGCCGCCGCCATTTTGACCCGGGACTGTCCGCGCAATACGCCCTTATTGCCCTGATTCCATTCCTGCGTTATCTCGTTATGGCGAACCATTCCTATCTGCATTATTTTTTCACCTATCGTGCCCAGTGTGCTGCACTCATTGCAGTTGTACTGATCATTCAGTCTGCAGTCGGCAGCCGGCAGTCGGCAGCCGGCAGTCGGCAGCAGATAGTGATTAGCTGCCGGTTACCGGTAAAATAAAGATGACGCGAAGCGTCACCTTAACTGAACTCTGAACACTGAACTTTGAACTCTTCTGAATTATGTCTGACTGTTTACTGACGATTCTGATGCCCTGCCGGAACGAGGAAGCTGCCCTCGGTCAATCCATTGACGATGCCCGCAGCTTCCTGACGCGCTGCGGCATTTCCGGGGAGATCCTTGTGGTTGATAACGGCTCTTCCGACCGTTCCGCTGCCGTTGCTGCGGAAAAAGGAGTAAGGATCGTCACGGAGCTCCGTCCGGGGTATGGTTATGCCATTCGGAAAGGTCTTGAATGCGCCGAAGGCTCTGTGATCATTATCGGTGACTGCGACACCACCTACGATTTTTCATGTCTGGAAAAGATTTACGGACCGCTGGCAGCGGGTGAATGTGATTTTGTAGTCGGCGACCGCTTCGCCGGAGGTATTGAAAAGGGTGCGATGTCACTTTCCCACCGGATCGGCGTCAGGGCACTCTCCGCGCTGGGACGGTTGATCACCGGCACAGACGTCCGGGATTTCCATTGCGGGCTGCGCGGGATCACCCGGGAAGCAGCCGGGAAACTGGATTTTCAGACCGGAGGCATGGAATTCGCGTCGGAGATGATCGTTCTGGCCGTGAAAAATGGTCTGCGGATCAGACAGGTTCCGGTACCTCTCCGCCGTTGTGAGAAAAAACGCAGATCCAAACTCCGCACCATCCCAGACGGTTTCCGCCATCTCCGCTTTCTGCTTCACCGCTGATCGGTCCCGTGCCCCGGTTCCGGATCGCCCTTTTAAATAAAAAACGCCGCTGTTACACATCTTTTATGGTGTACAACAGCCTTTTTCAGAAATATCATAAAAGCAAATGCTCCGCAATATTGGGCGGGCAGCAGTTCCTGCCGGCGGGAGAACTTCCCGCACCATGGAGATATTGCCGGGGCCGGTCGGGATGGCCTTCAGTCACCCGCCAGCTTTGGCGCCTTTTAATAACGCGAAACGGCTCATCTTTTGTTTTGGAAAATCATCTGAATAATCGTATCATCAACGGAGTGATTCTGCAGCTTATACAGGGGTGTCGGGGGACACGCGTGAGCTTGCTCAGCGCGTGTCCCCCGACTGAATTAACCGGGACGCGGGGATCTCTTTCGCAGGCAGATGACGCTTATTCCGCGTCCCTGCGAAGCACTCCCTCCCGATGGCTTTTCAAAATTATAATTTGCGGCAGGTTCTTCCTTAACTGAACTCTGAACACTTAGAATTTGAACTCTGAAATTATCTTTCCCTCATCTTATATTCCGTATCATCATCGATCATCTGGATCAAAATAGCTGCGAATTTCGGGTCAAACTGCACCCCGATCCCCTTGCTAATCTCCGCGCGGACGATCTCCTGCGGCAGTGACCCCCGGTAGCTCCGGTTGCTCGTCATTGCGTCATATGCATCCGCAAGCGCGATAATGCGCGCCTCCTCGGGAATATCCTCCCCGGCCAACCCGTCCGGATAACCATTCCCGTTATACCACTCATGATGCCAGCGGGCACCGATGGAAAGTGTCGGCATTTCTTCGATATTCTCCAGGATCTTCGCCCCGACGATCGGATGGTTTTTGATAAGCTCGTATTCCTCAAAACTCAGCTTGCCCGGCTTGTTGATGATCGCATCCGGGATCCCGATCTTACCGATATCGTGGAGCAGCCCCATCAGGTAGATCTCCTCCTGTTTTGTTTCCGTATATCCATACCGGCGGGAGATCTCCTTCGCGTATTCCGCCACATGAGTGGAATGGCTGTTCGTATACTGATCCTTCGCATCAATAGCCTCGGTGAGGCTGTGAAGCACATGCATGGAAAGATTTTCGCTTTCCTGCGTCTTACGGTGGACAGTAGCCGCGAGATTGTTCTGCAGATGCTTCAGCTCGATGGTGTGAATGACACGCTGGATCAGCACCTCCGGCGAAAGAGGCCTTCGGATAAAGTCCATTGCGCCCAGCTTCAGGCAGCGGACCTCCTCTTTCCCGTCACCTTCTTCGGTAAAGAATATCACCGGGATGTCATTGTAGAGATCCACCTGCACACGCAGCTGCCGCATTGTTTCGAATCCGTCCATGTCCGTCATATGAAGATCCAGCAGGATCAGGTCCGGCTTGTGCTCTTTGGTCATATCGATGAGTTCCTGCCCTGATTTCAGCAGTGTGACGAGCATGCCGTGGGCGCGCAGAATGTCACCGGTGCTTTCAAGGCTGCTCTCGTCATCATCGACGATGATTACCCAGATACTCTGATTACTCTGCAGTTCAGTCTCCGGATGGAATTGGGAATGGACCTTTCCGGTCTCATAGGTGATTTTCGTTAGATCTGAATATTCTGAATTACTCCAGTTCCGCAGCAGCCGGTTGATGATCTGGTCTATGTCATATTCCCGGACTTCCGGCAGCAGCAGGAAAAGCTGGTTTTCGCCGCAGTCCATCATCACGTCGCTGTTGCGCAGGGAATTCTGTATCACCTTGCGAAAATGGATCATGATCTCAGTATTTTGCAGCTCAGTTGTGGTGTCAGCTGTTTTGACAGTGAAAAGCACCCGGTAAGCAACGGCATGATAGCGGTCCATGTAACGGACCATGTAGCGGTAAATACTGCTGAAGACCTCGTTGCCCATCCACATCGCGTTGGGAGAGGCATCCCTTTCCTCGAGAATGGCTGTGATGGTGTCCAGATCCAGGTAGCGGTGGGGACCATGGACAGCCGGGTCGGATGGATTGAATAGCTTGCAGCTGTGTTTGCCGTTTTGTTTAACAAAATAAAGCGACTGATCCGCCAGATGGAAGAGATTTTCGTAATCCCTGCCGTACTCGGGAACATTGACAGCCCCGATGGAGATGCCGATGGTGATCGGCATCCGTCCGTCCGTAAGGTTTTTCGCTTCGGTGCGGTAGGCCGCGTTCAGCTTTTCCGTAAACCGGCACAACTCATCCTCCGTGGTCATATCGCGGATGAAAGCGATGAATTCATCTCCGCCGATCCGTCCGAATTCCGCTTCGTGGTTTACGGTTTCCTTCAGCAGCCGGGCGAACATGATCAGGATGCGGTCACCGGTGTCATGGCCGAAGATATCATTGATGGATTTAAAAGAATCCAGGTCCATCGCGCACAGCATGCCTGTCTGTTCTTGGCAGAGTTCCGCGATCTTAATGTCGGAAGTGCTCTTGTTCAAAAAACCGGTGAGCAGGTCGGTTTCGGCGTCTTTTTCGAATTTCAGGAGCCTGTCCTGCATGTTCAGCGCTTTCTGGATTCGGCTGATCAGGACATCGGGATCAACAGGTTTTCTGATGAAATCAACTGCTCCGGCATACAGGCTTCTTGTCTCTGTCTCCTTGTGTCTGTCCGCGCTCAACAGGATCACCGGTATGTCTGTTCTGGGCGGCATCATCCCTTTCAGCTGTTTCATTGTTTCGAAGCCGTCTGCTCCGGGAAGGTCGATATCCATGAGGATCAGATTCGGAAAACCGCAGTCCCGTACATGCTCCAGAAGCTCGGTGCCTGTGGAAAATGCCGTGACCACCTTTCCGGCGTTTGTCAGTATGTTCCGGATCGATTCCAGATCCTCCGGGTTGTTGTCAGCTGCGATGATTCTGTCTTTCATGTTTTGTTCTCCGTGCGCTTACCTGCATGGATATGCCTGTAACAATGAGTATACTCATTTTATCATAAAAATAATGCTGCGGTTCAAACCGTTTTCAAATAAGAACCCCTGCCCCTCCCGGCTCCGGGGAACGGATTACGAGGGCACGGGCGGGACTGTCCCTTCATGGGACTGTCCCCACTGGTGAAGTCGCCGCGTGCCGGGGGACTGGACCGCTTGCGGGCCTGTACCCCTTTTCCACGGCTTCATGCCGCAGAAGACGGGAATCAGCTGTGAAGCCGGCAATTCTCCGCGGGCACATGTGCCAATGCGGAATTCGCACCCGGGAACAGGCAGCCGGCAACCGGGAACTGTTTTTATCGTCCCCGGATGCTCTAATAACTACCAACCACCAACTATCAACTAATTTCTAAAATTCCCTTGACATTCTAAAAATAATGTGCTAATATATATTCTGTAAACGAAATTACGATATTGTAATTTCTAATAATCATAGCTAATAATCATAGAAAGGAGAACATAACGGGATGGACGACCGGCTTGTAACCGAAATCACGGATCAGGAAATCAAAGAGATGTACGACCGCATTGTGGCAGCCGGAACCTCCGATATTCCGCAGAACAGCGAGCCTCAGCCGGTTCCTGCCGCGTCGGATGATCAGGAGCTCGTTGATAATTACGGCTTCCCCTTTGAACCCGAAGGTATCTACAACAGCGCCATGCTGGATTTTGAAGAAATCGCCGGAGCCCTCTGGGGCATGATCCTCCAGACCCATTACTGCGCCACCCGTTATCACCGCCTTTCGCCCAACTACACCCTGCTGATGCAGATCCTCGAAAAACACATCAGACAAATGGGCAGCTACTGCATCACCCAGGCCGTATTGGAACAGGCCGGACGCGAATTCAGGCTCATCAAAGGCGCGGAGCTGAAAGAGCTCTGCGGCATGGTCTCACTGCACTTCCG
>CACYHU010000099.1 GCA_902774215.1 uncultured Chloroflexota bacterium | reverse complement strand
CATCGGCAAGAGTACCTTCATCCGTCATTTTCTTGCAAAGCATCGCAGAGAATGGGACAGCATTTGTTTTCTGTATTTCCATAATACGCTCCGAAAAACTATAACAGACGATAAAGGTTTGAAAATAAACGGCACACAACGTTTTCCCGAAGAAAAGGAAACGGATTATTTCGAACGGAAGCTTATGAAACTGCAGGAAATTATCGAACGTGACCGTGTACTGCTGGTCATCGACAACTTTGAAGAACATCATGATCCGGATCTTAACCGTATCCTTGAACTGAACTGCAGAAAAATTCTCATATCCCGCCAGCCTTTCGGCACCCTGAATCTTCCGGTTCTGAAGCTCGGTTCCATACAAAATGAAGATGACCTGCTCAGGCTGTTCATTCACTATCTGGACAGGGATGCCATGCCTGATGAGGTCGGCAGCATTCGGGAGATCATCCGGCAGCTTGACGGGCATACACTGGGTATCGAGCTGTTTGCACGCCAGATCTCATACAGCTTTTTGACGCTTTCTGAAGCTTCGGAGCTGCTGCGTCAGCAGGGACTGCTGCACACCGGTTCGGAACGGGTGGATTATCTGCGTGACAGCCGCATCAGTTACGAACATCTGGAGTCGATCATCACACGGTTGTTTGAAACCGACAGCCTTTCATCCGAACAAATCGCGCTCCTGAAAGGGCTCACCCTCTTTCCTGCCCCGGGGATTGAATCCGGTGAATTCCTGCGGCTTGCCGGTATTGATTCACCTGAGTCTGTTTTGAGTCTGGTACGATATGGCTGGATCACCGAAATTTCCGGTCAGCAAACACTGCCCGCTGACCACATTATATTTCTTCATCCGCTTATTCGTGATGTCATCCGTGATCTCCCGATCACAGACAAGACAGGGGAAAATGTTCATAATGTTCTTCGGACGCTTTATGATGAAATCACATCCGAGAGCCATAAGGAAGAAATCAATTTGAGCGCTTTGCGGGGAACATCCTCCGGGGCTGTCTCCTCACGGGACTTTCTCCAACAACCGGACTGTCTCATGAAAGGCCTTGACCTTTACAAAATTATCACGGACCATCACAAACTCGATCGGTCCGTTTCCATCGCCCGTGGTGTTATTGATGCACTTACCGGCGATATCTGCCTGGCAGGCAGCCCTCCGGCACAGAAATTAGCTCAGGCAATGGTAGTCAATCTGCCAAAACACGAGGATGAAGCTATTCTTAATTATGGAATGCACCTGCTCGACCATCCGGAACACCTCGATCCGTTAGAATTGCTGGAAGTGATCGAGCAGGTTGAAAAAGCCTGCCTGAGCTATCAGGATTATGACGCTGCGGTCCGGCTGATGGAACGTGCGGTACAATATGTCAAAGATGAGCGGACAAAAGCCGAATTCTTCGGCCTTGAGGGCAATATCTACGATTATCGTAATGCTCCCGGCGATCATGAAAAGATGATATCCTGTCTGGAGAAGGGAATCGAACATGCCCGTCTGGCCCCGCCGCCTGAACGGAAACATCTGCTGGCGGAGTATCTGCTCGGCAAAATGAATGCCTTCACCCGCAGCAGGATCGAAGATGAAGCCGCTATCGACGAATTGATCCGGGAGCTGATGGATATTATTGAAAGGGAATGCCTTCCCTATTCTGAGATCCGCTTCGGATTCGCTTCCGCCATGGGCTTCTATTGGGCGGAAATCGGAGATAACCGGAAAGAAACCGACAAATGGATCGCCGCAGCCCGTACGATAGGGGAAAAGCTGTACCCTGCCGGGTTGGACTTCATCGATAACTGCATCATTCCTCCGGCGATCATGTATATCGATTTGCAGGCTTTCGATGCCTCGGAAGCTTCACTGCTCGAAGGGATCAGGATCTGTGATGAGCACCCCGGTCTGATTGCCTATGTCCGCAAAAAGAACGATCTTCATCGTTGTCTGCTGGATGTTTATTTTGAAAGCGGGAACCGGAAAATGTTACACAGAACTTTATCGGTATACGACAATGAATGCAAGGCTTATGGCTTTCCTGATACGGTTTTTCCGGAGATCCGTGAGTATTTGGGAAAACAATGATTTTATTTGATCCTGGGAAGTGTTGGCTGATTCAATAAGAGCCGATCCGTTGGCACAGAATTGACGCGAAGCGGCCTGCACTGAATTTATCGGACGAGGTCTGTCCTTTACAGTGGCTGTACGGAACAGATTGTTTCGTCTCAATCTCAATAAAGCAGCCTGAAATCAACGTTTTCCTGAGCACAGCTCCACAGAGGGAAACATTTTTGGAATTTCAGCCTTTCATTATTAAGGATGGACAAATGATTGAAATTATCGGGAAATATACAAATGCACTGATATTTACGGAAGTGATAGAGGAAGAAGCGAAGGATCAGATCCGCCTGCTCTGTGACCAGTCCTTCACCGCCGGTGCGAAGATCCGCATCATGCCGGATGTCCATGCTGGAGCCGGCTGTACCATTGGGACAACAATGACGATTACGGATAAGATCGTCCCTAATCTGGTCGGTGTGGATATCGGCTGCGGAATGCTCACTGTTTGTCTGGGACATCAGGATGTCTCATTCGAAAAGCTGGATGAATTGATTTACAACAGGATCCCATCCGGACGCAGCGTGCGGCAGACCACTCACCCGAATAACCGGATGATCGACCTGAGGGAACTGCGCTGTTTCAGTCAGATCAAACATGAGTACGCAAAGCAAAGCCTCGGGACACTCGGAGGCGGAAATCACTTCATCGAGGTCGATACTGACGAAGACGGGCAGAAATATCTGGTGATCCATACAGGCAGCCGCCATCTTGGGGTGGAAGTGGCATCCTGGTACCAGAAAGCCGGTTATGCTGCACTCAATCAGCCTGCTGTCGATCTGCCTTCACTGATCGAAAAAATGAAGCGGGAAGGACGAAAAAACGAGATAGCGGGAATGATCCGGGAAGTCAAAGCAATGTCCAAACCTGTACGGGATATCCCGCCTTCCCTTGCTTATGTGGAAGGGCAGTTATTCAGGGACTATATCCATGACATGAAGCTGGTCCAGCAATTCGCCCGGCTGAACCGGAAAACGATCATGGATGAGCTGCTTAATGGCATGGGACTGGTTGAAACCGATCGTTTTGAGACAGTCCATAATTATATTGATACGGAAACGATGATCCTGCGTAAGGGCGCAGTTTCCGCGAAAAAAGGGGAACGTCTGCTGATTCCAATCAACATGCGGGACGGCAGTCTGATCTGTACCGGAAAGGGGAACGCTGATTGGAATTATTCCGCGCCTCACGGTGCCGGCCGCCTGTTCAGCCGGAAGGAGGCAAAGCAGCGTTTCAATGTCAATGAATTCTCCCGGGAAATGAGCGGGATCTATACGACATCGGTCAGTCTGGATACACTTGACGAAGCTCCGATGTGCTATAAAAATATGCATGACATACTGGATAATATCGGTCCGACCGCAGATGTGTGCTCGATCATCCGGCCGCTCTATAATTTCAAAGCCGGAGATTGAGGGCTGCATCAGGCGGAAAACGGAGATTTTTTTAAAGCTGTAATAAAGCTGTATCAGGACTTGTAAAACTAATTGCACAATCCTCCCCCAGGGGGAGGATCCATCACTTCCTTCCTTGTTTATATCAGTAAATGCATATTCTGTTTGTAACAATAAATAAGATAGATTTCCTTCAGTGATTCTGTCCCTTTGCTGCATTTACTTTTGCAGCAAAGGAAGTTGTAATAAAAAATCACAAATTTTCAAAATTGCTTGACACGGAATAAATGGTATGCTAAAATACTCATCGTTGAGCGAGAAAGAAACAAAATCTGAAACGCAAAACGGAATGGGGATGTGGTGTAGCGGCTAACATGCGGCCCTGTCAAGGCCGAGATCGCGGGTTCGAACCCCGTCATTCCCGCCTGTTGAACTTGGACTTGACAGTCCAAGTTTTTTTCTTTAAGATTACGACTAAAAAGTATCATTTTTGATCCTGGTTTTTCTTCTTTTTATGTAAAAAAAAGAAGGGGAACCAGGATTTTTTTCTGGTTCAGAAAGGGCCGTTATGGATGTTTCTGATACCAAAATTATTTTTGAGCTTTACCTCACCATTACAGGTATGGGAAATTCCCGCCTTGAATTATCCGTTGACCAATTCAAAATCCAGCTAATTGCTATTCTGCGAAAAAAAGGATGCATAATATCATTGATCAATGAAAGTGATCGGCTTTATACACTGAATGAAAAGATCCTTTTATATTTTTCTCCATTAGAAAAAAATCCATATGAGATAGAGAGATTTCTCTTATATGTTCTGAGAACTTTTTATCCCCGGTACATAATTGCTTATGGTATCCGGAATGAAGCGGGGGCCTGTATTTATCGGGTCGAAATAGCTGAATAGACGGATTTGTATCATTTCAACATAAGGGAAAATGAGATATGGAAAATGACACGATAGCCAATTTTGATACTTATCCGGTCCGCGGGCCAGTGGTTATGGGATTTATTGATCTTCTCGCATCAATTGCTGCACGCAGTATAGAAGAACAGACTGCAGATCAGCAGAAAGGATCGTCAGATGGACACAAGTAACATTCTGAAAGGTCTTGAAAATAAGCAGATGCGGGCTGCGAGAAAAAGTAAAGAAAAAGAATCGAGCCCCGAAGAGTTGCAGCGTAAAACCAAAGCTGCTTTGTATCTCCGTGTTTCGTCGGATATGCAAAGAGAAAATTTCAGTATTTCCGCCCAGAAAGAAGAATGTCTGAGATACATCAACGAACATGGTTATACTGTTGCCGAAAAAAATATTTATATTGATGAAGCCTATACTGCCAAAAATGAAAATCGTCCTGCATTTCAACAACTGCTTGTGGATGCGCATGCGGGGGAATTTTCTCTGATCGTTGCACACAAAATGGATCGGCTGCAAAGGAATCTCAGACTCATGCTGGCAATGACTGAAGAGCTGAAGAAGATAAATGTTACTCTGTATTGTGTTCATCAGCATATGGAAGTGACCGATGATTTGATTTGCAAGATTCTTGCTGCAATCAGTGAAGATTATCTGAAAAATCTTGCTGATGAGGTAGCAAAAGGAAAACGGCAATCCTGCAGAGAAGGAATCTTCATCGGTTCAACCGCTCCGTTCGGGTATAGGCTTTTGAAACCCGGTTTTCCCGGCAATGAACACGGAAAACATCGTAAACTGGTTCCGGATGAAAAAGAAGCGCCGGCAATAAGGAAATGCTTTGAAATGTACGCTACCAATAAATATTCTTTTCAGGATCTTGCTGACTATTTGAATGTGTCGGGTTTTACTCCGAGGCGTAATTCTGAGAAAAGAAAAAGTGTATTCGGTAAGGAAACGATCCGAAGCATGATGGATAATCCGATATATGTCGGCATTCTTGTGTACAAGAGCAAAAATTGTGAATTGGGGTATGAGACTTATTTGGCTCAGCATGAACCGATCATTGATCCTGATGTTTTTTCCAAGGTATCTGCTGTTCGTGAATCGAGGATCATAAATCATAACCACAACAAGGCTGACGGTATAAGCCTGAAAGCACGTTTTTTGGTTCAAAACCTGATCTGCTGTGCGGAGTGCGGGCGTCGGCTGCGAGTTCAATCCGGGAAAAAGACATTCCGGTATAAAGACTATTCAGAAGAACGCGGTCTGGAATGCAAATACAGCGGTGAATATGCAGATGCACATATCATTGATAAACAGATTCGTGATTTCGTGTCTGTTATCGACATTCCTCATTCCTGGTCCGATCTGATTGAAAAAAAAGCAGAAGGGCAGGATTATGTCAGTGAAATTCAATCGAAAATAAAAATCATTCAGGATCGTATTAAAAGACGAACCAACGCATATACTGTAAGCGGTACGTACAGCTTCGATGATTTTCAGAAAGAGCATAATGCGGATCTTGCAGAAATTGAGCAGCTGAAGGAAATGCTTCCAAAATCTTCAAATATGTTGAACGCACAGATCACGATCACAACCTCCCTTATTAATCTTTTCAAGAGGGCTACAGCATCGGAACAATACGACATCGTTCATTATCTGTTCCAGAATCTGTATTTTGATTTCGTTAAATTCCGCTTATGTGCATTTGAACCACGTCCGGAATTTGAATTTCTTTTTTCTGCTTTTGCAGAGAAGAATGGATGGCATAAGAAAGGGAACAAATATCTGATTCATTCCGGAGTACTTTATGAATAACAGCAGAAAAAAGAATATTTCCAAAGGAACAACAAAAGGAAAACTCGCTGCTGCGAAAAAAGGATATTTTATCGGATCAGTTCCTCCGTTCGGTTACAAGAAATGGAAACGACCTGATACTGCAGGTATGAATCCTCGTATATTACAGGTTGATGATAAGACAGCTCCGGCTGTTCTGGACAGTTTTGAAGCATTCGCTGAAGGAGATGTCTCTTATCGTGACATAGCAAATGATTTGAATGAACAGGGTTTTCTATCAACACTCAATAAACCTTTCACTCGTGAGACAGTCCGCCAGATGCTTACCAATCCTGTATATATAGGGAAAATTCCCTATGGGCGAGTTGGTTCTTCTGTAAAAATGCTTTTTTCCGGAAAACATCAGCCAATTATTTCACTGGATTTATGGGAACAGGTTCAAACAGTGCGTTCCAAACGGAGTAATATAAACCGAGATAACAAAAAATAAAGATTGCTGCTGAATTTCAAAGAACCTCTTTCACTATACTTTGCAGATACTGAAACACAAATATAGATGAAAGAGGTTTTTCTATGAAGATCCAAAAAATATTATTCGTCCTTTTTACAGTATTCTTTATTGCTTTTTCCGTTACTTATGCGGATAATGATTTTTCCGACTGTATCACGATAGACGGCAGGACGTATAAGGTATCGCCGGATTTTTCCATCCCGGTCGGAATTGACAAAGATTCTCCGGTAAAACTGAATTTCTCAGATGAAACACACGAACTGCTGAGCATTGAACGAATGACAGATGACAATTCTGATAATGATCAGTTTGAATATCATTTCGGAATTGTCAATGCGATTTCCAGGGCCAGTTCTGATCTTGAATACAGAGTCTATGTAGATGGCATGGGCTATCTTTTTACCAGAGATACCAGGATTGACGAAAGAATTGCCTTTCTGGAAAAATATGCTTCTGTCTCTCTTGTTACGAAAAACGGTAAAGTTATCATTTGCAGAGTTCTTGCATCGAATACCGCTGTTCCGGAAAAAGATATTTTTATTGGTATGGTTGATCAGTCTATCCAGGAAGAAGATAAATACATTCTTGAAATAAACGGGAAAGCTCACGTTCTTGATCGACAGACAGAAACTATCGGAACAGTTATGATTCCCGGAACATGGGTCTTTGGATACGAAATCAATGAAGTCGTGAGGTTCATTTCCGCAATAACAGACGAGTTTCCGAAACCGGCAGACGTTGAGTCCTTTCAGGGATTTGTGAACTTTGTAGGAAATATCGGAGAAAGCGGCGCGTACTACATCACAATTGGCGATACTACACTGCGTGTTCTTCCCGATACGTTGATAAAAGGATCTGTTTCATTGGGGGATTTTGTCTCAGGATACAGAATCAAAAATGATATTCTGCTGTTGGATAAGCCAATAATTTCCTTCGATCGATCACGTTTCGAAGTATATTATCAGCCTGTTGATGACGTTGAATCTGTCCGGGATATAAATTCACCCACCGGGCAATCCATCGTTTCCATCATTCTTGGTGAAAAGGAAATTGAAATCAATTCCTTCACTAATGTTGTCGGAGAACTGAAGAAAGGCTTACCAGCCATTGCCGTCCTATATAACGGAACGACTAAAATTGTAGTTGCCTGTGAAACGATTGAAAGCGGAAGAGTTCCTGTATCCGGTTTTATTTCATCGATTACCGGGACCGCACCGGATTATTCAATTGTCATTGACGGAAAGAAATATTCCACATCTCTTGCGACTGTTATCGCGGTTGAAAAGGATTTGGAGCCTGGGATCCAGGTCGCCGGCATTGCAAACCTGGATGGTGTATTTGATCTCCTGACATGTTATGGTTCTGTCCTTCCTGAAAGCAGGCAGAACCAATATGCAGGTGTTATTTCAAAAGTAGCCGCTAATGCTTTCCAGATTGCTGACCGCATTATTGATTATGATGCAGAAACAATTATTTCCGGTTCATTTACGGAAGGAAAATTCGCTCTTGTCTTATTGGAAGGCGAATATGCCGAAATGATCTATATTCTTCCGGACGATTATTCTGACTTCAATTATCATACAGTGTCCGGAGTCCTGAACGGAATTGACTCCGGGGACGGTAATGGGAAGAAAGCAATCAGACTGGATGAAACCGTGTATTATCTTGATTCAAATACAACAATCAGTAAAAACCTCGCTTATGATGAGATAGGGACTTCTCTGTATAAAGGTTTGAATCAGGTATCAATTATTGATGTTTTACCCAAACCAGATGACCGCGGTCAGAAATTCAGCGGAAAGATTTCCTCTGCATATGCCGTTTCACTGGACGGAGAAATAAAAGTTTCAATAGGAAATACTGAATACATTATTCCGACGATTGCAGCCTTTTCAGGATTTTCCGATTCGTCCAGGCTCAGTTCAGGAGCAGTTGTTGAAGGTTACGCCTATGGAAATGAAATTCTTGCGGTAAGGATTCTAAAAGGCGCAGGTTTATTCGGGATATTAAATCCTCCCTGGGTGGAATATGTAATGACAGGAGGAATCATTTTAATTGTTCTCGGATGGCTTGTTAGTAAAGCTATCAGGAATAGATCTTCATGGCATACCGGACATCCGGAGACAGGTGCAGGAAATACAATCATTCTCCATGAATTTGACGGACAAATTTACAGATTTACTGCAGATGAATCCCTGTCCACTTTCATTATGGCTATGCACGAAAAAACAATCTCCGTAAAAGTCCGCAGGGGAAAAATCATTGAGGTCCGATGATTTGTATCTTTTCTGAAACTAAATATCAGGAGGAATTCGTGGAAAATATTGAACAATCATCCGGACGTACGATGAAAAAAAATTTTAGGATTTTTTTTACATATTTGTTTGTGGTAATAGCGTGTATAACAAGCATGTTAATCGGTTATTACTGCGGAACCAGAAACGGGGTTGAAATTGCGACAAATGCAGCTCTTGAATTTCTGGAATATAAGGCATCCGATCCGGTTGAAACAGATTTATCTCGGCTGACTTCAGAGCCCATTGCAGTGTATGGCAGTGATAGTCCGGAAAAAATCGTTATGGTTTTTACAGATCTGCAGTGTCCTTCCTGCTCGACATTTATGGAAGAGTCGCTCAAAAATCTTGTTGAAGACCGGTCGATAAGGCTTGAATTTTTTGATTATCCGTCAGATAGCCATAAATACGCACGGCTCGCTGCAGCCTATACACGCTGTGCGGTGAAAAACGGAGTGGATTATCTTTCATATACAGGTCACCTGAACGCTGACTACAGCGAGTGGTCCTCAATGCTGAAGGAATCGAACGTAAGCGAATACCTTCTGCAGACTTCTATAAAATACGGTGCGGATGAAGACAGCATGAATCTGTGTATCATTAATGATGATGTATATCAGGAGATCGACTCAAACATTGCGGATGCGGCTGCTTTGGGTGTTGAAGGCACACCGAGTTTTATCATCGGAAATCACCTGATAACGGGATATGTCTCCCGAAGGACATTTAATTCAATGCTGAATGAATTCAGTAACTGAGCCGAAGAATAGTTAATTTATACAGGGACCGTCATTTGGCGGTCCTTTTTAGTATCTTTTCCCTGATAAATACGGAGGAAATCATATGAAAAAGAAAACAGCCTTATTTCACCTGATCGTATCTTTTCTGATGATCATATCCACGGTCAGGGTATATGCTTCAAATGTAGGGGAAACTATCACTGTTGAAGGATATGTTGATTCCGCAGGAAAGAATTCTCTATATGTTGCGGGAAAAATACTTGTTGCCAACGAGTACAGTTCCATCAATGCGGCAGGAACAAATATTTATATCGGTGATTATGTAATGGGATTTATCTACCTCAATGATGACATGCAGTCATATACGATCGTATCCCTTACAAAGATTCCGGAAAAATCCATTGGAACACCCACACCTCTTCCGCCAAGTACTCCCACACCATTGTGGTCGGATCTGTTCACATCTACTCCTTCCTCACAGGATAATGGATTGCATCTTCTGTCTGAAAATCAGCAGGAAAATACATCAGACACATTCTGGAGTCAGAACTTTTCCGGAGCTGCTCTCCCGACACAAACACCGGAACCGTCAGCAACCCCTTCATCCGTATCCTTCGAAGGAGTTGTTTCAAAGATCAGCGGAAACAGGATCATTATTGATGGGACGGAATATCTTACCGATAACGCAACCGCCTATAAAAACAATCAGAGTGAAATCATCGCAGATGAATATGTCCGTGGACGGGCAGCTCCTTATCCCGGTGCACTTATTATCAGATATATAGAAGTTCTTCCGGATTATGAGCGTCCGGATCTCGAAACAAAGACAGTATGGGGATTGTACCAGGCTCAGGATTCTTCAAGAATGATTGTTTCCCTTCCTGAAGGAAATATGGAAGCTCTTTTCTTTCCGGGAACGAAAATGTCGAAGACATTTTATACCAAAGGTACACTCATAAGCATGGAAATGAGCGGCGGATATGTGAGAACTTCCGCTGACTATCCTCTCGTTCAGTCAGGAGAGACTATTACGCCTGTCAACGGTATCATTGATGAAATCGTCACATTCTCTGAGAATGAGATCTATTTTGTTTCATCCAATCTCGCATATTTTGTGAACAGCGATGTGAAGTTCATACCGGAGATGAAATCTTTTGTAAAAGGAGCTCCCTTTGTCGGTCTCATGCGCAACGGCCGGGTTATGACCTTATATTTTACGGATAATAACCGTGTGAAAACGATAAACGGGCCGGCTTCTTCGGTAAAAAAGAGTCCGGATGGTAAAAACATTGATTTTATGGTCGGAGGCGTTGAATACCATATTACTCCGGATACAGTAGTCAGCGGAACAAATCTGGTCCGTCACAGCGAAATTGAAGGTTATGCAGACTCTTCGAATAATGTTTTCTATATGACTTTCAGGACACCCTGGTATTCCCGATTCAAGGACTGGAACTGGACAGTTATCATCCCGGCTTCAGTATCGGCGATCGCGCTTATTTTATTCCTTCTCCTTCACAAGACAAAAGCGAAAGGATATCTGCAGGAAGTCACAGGAAATATCATCACTTTGACGGATTCCAGAGGCGAAAACAGAAGGCACTTCAAATGTACGGATGAAATTGCAGGATATGTGTCATCATTTATCACGATGGGAGTTGAATTGACTATCTATCATGGAAAAGTAATTCATATCCGGAATGACTTCTGATCCAAAAATTTTACTTCGCTAAAATCCTCTCATTCGAAGGGGATTTTTCCGTTAAAGAATGGAAATTATTAAACAATAGACCATTAGCTTCGTGATTTCTATCTCTTTGTATTTTTATTTGACAAAGAGGATATGCCTTATGAATAACAAACTGATCGATTTCCTTCGAAGGATGCCGTGGGCGAGCCGTGAACTGCTGGAAAATTATTTTGAGGCTGAAGATCTTGAAAAGGATCTTCTTCTTTATTCGAAAAAAATTACTTCAATTACACGTGCAGATAATCAGACATATTATTCGGCAAAACCTGCAAATTATCATCTTCTTCCAGGAATATCCCGGAGAGAAATGGTTCGAAAGTTT
>CACYHU010000098.1 GCA_902774215.1 uncultured Chloroflexota bacterium | reverse complement strand
ATCTGGCTATCGCTGCAATGATTTTCGGAAACTGGAATATCGGTTCAACCGCGTTGGTCTGCCTGATCTTCGGTTTTGCCAAATCCGGCGGTTATCAGCTTTGTATTGCTATGGGACTGCCGAGCAATTACTCTGATTTGTTCCTGATGCTGCCTTATGTGCTGACGATGCTGCTTCTGATCTTTTTCTCAAAGAAAAACCATCCGCCCAAAGCAGTGGGCCAGCCGTGGGATAAAGGGAAACGCTGATTTTCGGGTCAGCAGGGATCTGAGTCAGGTCTCGTGTAACCTGAAATTAAAAAAGCCAGTCGGGGGACATGCGTGAGCTTGCGCGTGTCTCCCGACTGCGTTAACCTGGACGCGGGAATCACTTTCGCTCCCAGCTGACGTTTATTCCGCGTCCCTGCGAAGCACTCCCTCCCGATGACTTTTCAAAAATATAATTTGCGGCAGCTCCTGCTGTTATTCTGTCTGTTTAAGATACTGGCTGAGCAGTTTGCTGCCCAGAACCGGTTCCCCGAGGATCTCTCCTTTTTCATTCACAAAGAAGGTTGAGGGGAAGGCTTGTGTCCGGAAAATTTTCCATATTTCCTTGTTCGGAAGCAGGTTTACATAGTTGACGTGATAATCTGTCAGTATCTCTTTTGCTTCTTTGACTTCATCCGTTTCATCCGCGTCATAGACAATGCCGATGATCTGGGCTCCTTTGTGTTTGAATTCATTGTTCAGTTTGATCAGCTCCGGTATTTCGCCGATGCAATGGGTGCATGTCGTGGACCAGATCTTGATCATGGTGATCTTGTTTGCGGAAAACAGATCCGCACTGCTGATCGGATTGCCGGCTATATCGGTGGTATGGAACAATACGATATCATTTGACCGGGGAAAAGGAGAGGGATCAAACAGATCCTCCGGCACGATGCAGGAAAGATCATCACCGATGGTACATCCCTGAAAGTCGTCATTGTTGAAGATCTTCTGCATTTCCTTATCACCCGAATGCGCAGAGATACCGGCACTGCTGAATGAAAGTGCCGTCAGGAGCAGTATCAGAATCAGGTGAAGCTTTCTCATGTCTCTTTTTCCCTACTATAAGAGTTCACTTTGCATTCCGGAGGGAATGCTTCGCAAGGCGCGGGATCGAAAGTTCGTGTGTTTGCAAAAGCCGCAGCCTGCGCCAGATTTCCGGGGGCCTGCGGCCCCCATACCCCTGCTGTGTTATCGGGCCCTTTTTTGACTCACCTGCAAAATGCGGTGGTTACCATTTCCCGGAAGGAGAAAATCAAATCCCGGGTTTTTATTATATCATCAACTTCTCCCAGCGATAAGGCTCTGCTGTATATCTATTTACGAGATCAAAAGCGGGATAAAAAAAGTCCGGTTTGCTTTTGAAGCAAACCGGACCGTTGTATTCAGGGTTTATTCCTCAGGAAGCTTGGGTCTGGACATTCGTCCCGGTACATTTTCCATTTGGGTGAAGAATTCCGGAATTGTGTCAGATGGTTCCGGAAGAACGATTTCTTCAAGGCCTGTGGTGGGAATTTCGCAGATTTCCCCGCCTTTGATCGTCAGTGTAAACAGATCCAAAAAGTCGTCTACGCTCTTGATTTTATCCAAATTTGAGAATAACCGGTTTGCAAGATCCTCCATCAGTTTATCCATTTCCGGATTGCTCTGCGGTTCTTCCCCGGATTCAGCCTCAGGATTTGTCCCTTCTGTGAAGAGTTCGGCTACACCCGGCAGGTTGTACCAGCGGTTGTTGATAAAGATGGCAACAACCACCTGATCCGGAATTCCTGACTCGTTTTGGAATGACATATGCAGCAGGAGGGGAATTGTGCGTCCCGGACGGCTCATCATATAAACCGTCTGTCCATCCTGTCCGGCAGAGGACATATTTGAATAGAAATAGACTAAAAATTCTTCTCTGAGCCAATCACTCAGTTCTTTCTCCTGTTCCGGTGTCAGTTCCGATTCCGTCTCGGGTTCCGGTGTCGGTTCCGGAATGGTTATAAAGGATTCCGGATTTGACAGAACTTCGAACAATGAGTTCCAGAATCCTTTGTCTTCCGGTTCCGGTGTCGGTTCAGGTTCCTCTTCCTCTTCCATTTCACCTGTCATCAGTTCCTGCAGGGTTTGCGGCAGGGCACTGTAATCCCCGGATATTACCTGATTATAGATCTGGACGACTTTGTCAAAAAATCCATGAACGTCCACACTGAAGATCTGCATTGCCCAGTTGCTGTCAGTGAAATTCTCGTTATCAGGCAGCACCAGTTTCACAAGCGCTCGGTCATTGTCAAAGAAATCCGGCATTTCGGAAATTCCGAGACGTGTGGCATCGATGGCTTTTTGTAAAGCGGTCTGATACTGATCCATTCCCTGAGCTTTCATTACCCATGGGAGCAGTTCGCTTAATTGCGCGTAATCAGTACCCGGAACCATTGAACAGTCAACCGCAAACCAGAATGCGCGGGCTTCTTCAAGGCTCATTCCGCCGTCTGCAATAAGCCGGTAAGCAACGTTATTCAGCAGTGATGAGTTTGTATGGACACCGCCGTAATCATTGATCCCGGTCGGGGTTTGAACTTCGGGTTTGTAATAAAGGTCCCAGCTGAATTCCGGCTGGCCGAAACGGTGCGGGTCGCTCATGCTGCGGATAGGAGTGAGACTGTTGTTTCCCAGTATCCAGCGGTCATCTTCAGCAATATCATCAAGCATCTGTTCACAGATTTCTCCCTGAACATCGCTCATACCCTCGTTGATGGCGCCGTAATCATTCATGTAAGAATTGTAAGTCATCACGGAACCGGTCACGCAGTGAGTAAATTCATGTGCGATGACATCCAGGCATTGAGAATAATCGTTGGCAAGGCTGGCTGCGAAAAGGGACCAGCCGAGGTAGTTGCCCATAAATGCGGCGTTATCCACCTGAATATGATTCTCATCACAGAAATTATTGAGGATCATGATGGGTGTGTCAAGCCCGTTCCCGCCGATCCAGCCGATTTCTTTGTAATAATCATAAGCACGGCAGTAGTTGTAGAATGAAAGCAGTGCGACCTGATCCCATTCAAGGTTATCCGGGCTGGCAACGAGTCTGACATTTCCGTTATTATAGAGGAATTCCCAGCAGTCTGCTGCTACGATCTTGCGGTCAATGTTGCCGAGATAGTACATACCGGTCCGTTTGTCTTTCATCAGAGTGACGGTGATTTCTTTTTCGGTTCCGTCGGAAAGATCGACATAGCCGGTGTATTCTGCAGGTTCCATGAATCCAAACACATAATCGGTGTCAAACCCGGTGGCTCCGGCTGTATCTCCTGGGAGAATGGTAGCGAGGCTGTAAAGATAGCTGCCGCTCATATCGACATAATGGGCCAGATATGGCAGTTCGGTGCTTTGATTCGGATGGGTTTTCGGATTGTTGGAGTAAACTACCCAGACAAAGCGGCTTTCACTGTCTTCGCCGTCATCATTTACGCTGAGAACGACCGGAAGGATGATCTTATCCGTAAATTCCGGCATCAGTGTTAAATCGGGCATACTGTTTTCCTCTGCATATTTGAGGACGAGGTTTTCTGCTTCTTCAGCGGTGATGCCGTCAGAGGTTTCGACTTCGGGGAGTTCGGTTTCAATGGAACTGCTGAGTGCGGTCATGTTTCCGTCACTGTCCGTGATCACTTTGACCGCACCGTTGAGAACGGTGGTTCCCGCATACATCTGGCGGAAAACGTAATAGGTATTTCCGGCAGTGTCTGTGAGTGTTCTCCACGGTTCAAACTGGACCCGCTCATCTCCTCCGAGTAATCCAAGCATGGAAAGGACTACCTGAGCAGCATCATCCATGCTTTTTACAGGTTCATCCGTGCACTTTCCGTCTACGAAGGTTACACGATCATTGTGACTGAATATTTCTGCTGTACCGTTATTCAGTGCCTGAAGATCGTCGATTGTCAATACTGCTTTTTGTTCAAGGGTTTTTACCTCCCCTTGCGCGGCTGCGGGGATAACCGTACCGATGAACATCAGCATTGCCATTAACATACAAATCAGTTGTTTTTGTTTATTTGACATAAACATCTTCCTTTCTTTTGATTTGTTCAAATTATTGTTTTACAGGAAAACAATATGGAATAAAATTGACATAAAATGCCATTCAAATACTGACTGACCGTTTTTCTAACGAAGCGGTACATCTTCCAGAAAACGCCTCAGTCCTTTAGGACCCTGAAGTGCATCCTTCAGGTTATTCTGACCGAGTTCAATAAATTTGTTATTTCCGTGATAATCACTGCCTGCGGTCACATAAAGATCATATTTTTCTGCCAGACCGCAAATTTCATTTTCCATTTTCATGGTGAAACCGGAATAAAATCCCTCAACACCCTTGATTCCCATTCCCATAAGACGCTTAAGTCGTTCTTCCATCTCATCTCCGGTAAAAAATTCGTCACCGCTCCCATAAGAAGGATGGGCAAGTATCGGGATCCCGCCGCTTTGAAGAATTGCCGATATCGCTTCTTCCGGCTGAATATATATATTTGGGATATTTATTTTGTTCAGAAAATTATAAAATGCATCCTCTTTGCTTTTGACGTACTTGTATTTGACCATCAGATTGGCGATATGCGGTTTACCGGGGTTCTTGTTTTCATACAGCATATCAATATCTTCTTGTGAAAAGGTGATACCGAAATCTTCTTTAAGTCTTTTCAGCCGCGTTTTGAACTTTTCCATGCGTGCCCCGTGCCCTTTTGCTACAAGAATATTGATTGGGCCGGAGTGAGCTTCATAACCATATCCGAGAATATGATATTTCCCGAAAGCGTCTTTACAGGAAAATTCAGCCCCGGAAATGAACAGCGGATCATTTTCTCTGCGGATATCTTTGATTATTGCAGCTGCCATGACAGCGTCATGATCAGTGATTGAAAACAGTTCAATTCCGGTTTCTTTTACTTTTTCAAGGATTTCCGGCGGAGAATCTGTTCCGTCAGAAATCAGCGTGTGCATGTGAAGATCAATTTTTCGTACGTCAGTAATTTTTTTCATTTGTTTATTACTTTTATAAAGCGCTTGATCTTTTCCAATACAAAATTTCCCTGTCATATTACATAGCAGGGATTATTTCATTCTCTTAAGGTCTGATGCTGTATTATTCGATTGTCAGAATGTCAGAAAAACCGGTGACATCAAAGATTTCTTTTACGATTTCATTAGCGCCAACGATTTTCATTTTTCCTTTTGATGCATTCATGGCCTTTTGAGCAGAAAGCAGTACACGTAAACCTGCGGAAGAGATATATTCCAATCCTTCAAAATCTAAAGTCAGGTCTGTCACTCCAGTGATTGAATTCTTCAATTCTTTTTCGAGTTCAGGGGCAGTAGTAGTGTCCAGACGCCCGGAAAGTGCAACAGTCAGATTTGTTCCTTCAGCTTGTTTTTTAATTTCCATTTTTTACTCCTTCAGAAAATTACTATCATTATTGTAACATCATTTTTATCAGTTTGTGACATCAGGTACAGGTGTAGCAGTACGGAGAACATCAACAGTGACCCATCCATCGAAACCTTCATTTGTCCGGACACTGATCCAGTTATATCCGTCTGCAAAGACAGTTTCACCCGTGATTTCCAATACAGCATTATTATAAACCCCGCGGATCACTTCGCTGTTCAAAGTCGGCGTAGTACGTACAAGGACACCTGTATCGCGGCTTACATAAACGATACCATAAATCGGTGTCGGAGTCATGACTTTGGTTTTAGTAGGTGTTAAAGTAGGGATCAGCGTGCGTGTCGGTGTGATGGAAGGTGTGACGGTCGCTGTATTTGTAACAGTGGGTGTCGGGGTGATCGGGGTGTTTGTATTTGTGGGTGTAAAGGTTGCTGTAGCGGTGGCTGTATTAGTCGCCGTTGCGGTCGGTGTAACCGGTGTGTTCGTTGCAGTGGGTGTGGGTGTATCGGTGTTTGTCGGTGTCATCGTAGGGGTGCTTGTCGGAGTTGCGGTGGGTGTGCTGCTTGGAGTATAAGTGACCAGATTGATGTTTTTCAGAATTTCTGCCTGTTTTTCTCCAAAATGATTATTCAGGGAAAAACCAAAGAGGCTGAATCCCTCAACGGTCATAACAGCACCGAGTCCCAAGGCTATCAGACTCATCAGGATACTGCTCAATGTAATATTGGCTGCCCGCATCAGGATAAATGTGATCACTGCAAACATTAAGGCAATCAGGCTGTAAACCAGTCCGGTTTGAAGTGCCGGCAGGATCATATGACGGCTTCCGCATACAAAAGCCCATCCTGCAACAGTAAGAGGGCCCATGAGAAAGATCGTTATGGCTGAACTGAATGAGCCCAGAGAAATCATGTCATTCCGCTTTAGCTGTATGATACAGATGACCGTACAGACTGCGGCAGAAATAATTGCAAAAATATTGTATGAGGTAAAGAAAGCCGCTGTTGCTTCATTGGGTGTGCTCTTTCCTTTCAGGATCAGGATGGCTGCCATCGACCCGGCCCAGAAAAACAGCAGTGTCAATAAGTGTTTCCCAAGGGATTTTCCGAAATAACGCAGAGAACCCGTCACACAGGAAAGAGCTATGCCGAAAAAAGGTCCGCAAAACGGGATCAATGCTGCCGAAAGGATCCATAAAGGATTTGAATTCAGCATTAATGCAACACCGGCACAGATTCCGGCAGCAAATGCCAGCAGGTAATCTCCGAGTGAGGGGATTAATTTATGCGACAGTTCATTCTGAAAAATCTGCCGTTCACCTTTCGGATCTTCATAAAGGCCGCGTTTTTTATAACGTTTCCTTGCTTCGCTTTCATATTCATTTGTGTTCATAGGCTCTCTCCATTTCCTATTTCAACAAATCCGGTTTTTTATGATTTTATTTTTTAGAAAGGCACTTTTCTGCCCACATGGAATTTCCCATCACGCCGGCATTATCTCCCAATTCGCCGAGAAGGATGGTGATCCCTTTAAGTGGTGTGACATGAACGCGTTCGTAAACCACCTGACGGATCGGTGTGAGCAGCAGTTCTCCGGCAGCTGCAACACCGCCTGTGATAATAACACGTTCCGGTTCCAGCGCCATGATCATATTGGAAACCGCAATACCAAGGTAATAACCGGCCTGATTATAAATATTTATGGCCGTCTGATCGCCCTTTTGTGCGGCTTCGGCAACAGTCCGTGCTTCAAGTCTGTTCAAATCATATTCACACAAATCTCCAAGGATCGTAGTTCCGCCGTGTGCGATCGCTTTCATCGCTGCGGATCGGATCGCCGGGCCTGAAGCATAGGTTTCCAGACAGCCGCGGCTGCCGCAGTTGCAGAAATTGCCATACGGCTCAACGACCAGGTGGCCGAGTTCTCCGGCTACCCCGGTTTTTCCGAGTACAAGATTTCCGTCAATTACAATTCCGCCGCCGATGCCGGTGCCGAGGGCGAAGCAGACTGCTGAAGAGCATCCCCGTGCAGCTCCGAAACGCATTTCTCCCCAGGTAATGGCATTGACATCGTTCAAAAGAAATGTCGGCAGACCTGTTTTATCTCTGATCATATCCGCGACAGGCACATTGATCCAGTGATCCGGAAGGTTGGTCATAAACAGGGAAACACCTGTACGGGAATCAATGGCACCCGGCAGACCGATTCCTGCGCCTAAAATTTCATTGGGATCAATACCGGAATCTGTTACCATTGACATAAAGAATTTCGCGATTCGATCAATAACATCATCATGACCTTTATGGGCCATGGTTGGGATGGAACGGACCCCGTAAACAATTCCTTTTTCTGAATCAACAATGGCGCCTTTAATATTTGTTCCGCCAAGATCACAGCCGATATATTTCCCCATAATTTACATCCTTTCGATAGTGCCTGCTGTACACCGAAAACTATTTTCTCAGCATATCGCTCATGGCAGCGATATCCTTCATAAATTTTACATCATGTACGCGAATTACGTCGCATCCATTCAAAATTGCGTAACAAATTACTGCGGCTGTGCCTGCCTGCCGCTCTTCAACAGACCGTCGTAAATAGCGGCCTATAAATGATTTTCTGCTGGTTCCGAGCAGAACGGGATAACCCAAAAGGGATATCTGTCGGATCTGACGAATGATTTCCAGGTCAAAGGAAGGTGAACTTCCAAAGCCGATCCCCGGGTCAAGCACAATGTTGTCCTGTTTCATCCCGAATTTCTGAACTCTGGTGACACGGTCCAGAAGCTGGGAACGGACCCGCTCCAGGATTTTTTCCGCAGTGAGCACTTCTTCCGGTGTTTTTCGCAGCGGTTCAGAGCGCATCAGTATCGTTACTTTTCCGCTTTCTGCACAAAGTGCATCAAGTTTATCATCTGTGGGATCACCGGTATTATTGATCCAGTCGATCCCGCAGTCCAAAGCTGCTTTGATCACGTCTGCCTTGCGGCTGTCTGTTGAAAGTAATGTTTTCGGAAAACGCCGCCTTACTTCTTTCAATACCGGGATCAGACGCATAATTTCAGTTTTTCCGGAAATTTCTTCAAAACCGGGACGGGTACTTTCCGCGCCGAAATCAAGAATATCTGCGCCATTTTCCAGAAAAGCTTCGCAGCGCCTCAACGCACCGGTGACCGGATTTTGTCCATCCATCAGACCGTCTCCGGAAAAGCTGTCCGGAGTGAGGTTGATGATACCCATTGTGTAGGTCCGCAGTCCCCAATTGATCAGAGGCTGCTCATATTCGATTTTCTCATTAAGCTTTTCAACACCGCCATCCGGGCATGCCTGAAGCAGTTCAAACCAGGTCTTTTTTGTGACCGGATCCTGTTCCATCGGGATCAGGTCGCAGAGAGGCTGCAAAACGAAACGGCGTTCTCTCATCATTGCATGCGGAATTGTAAGGTTTTGTGATTGAAATGCCAGGTCGTTATAGAGCAGTATATCGAGATCAATGACTCTGGGCCCGTACCGGAGTGTTTTGACACGTCCGATACGTTTTTCAATTTCCTTAAAATGTTTCAGCAGACTGTCCGGATCCAAATCCGTTTCTGCTTCCCAGACGAGATTATAAAAAGAAGGCTGCGGCTTATATCCCCAGGGTTCAGTCAGGTATAGCTCTGATGTACGAAGAATTTTTACTGCCGGAGCGAGCAGCTGTGCTGCCATTCTCAGATATTCTCCCCGATTCCCCTGATTAGAGCCTGCGCTGATATAAATAAGAGCCATTAGAACCTCATAAAATTTCGTTCTGCAATCTGTCTCAGGATGATCGCTGTCCGCACGCTTCTGTAAAAGCCCGGAAAAGCTTCATCTGGTCGTCGTATTGCTGCATACATTCCGGATGCCACTGGACACCTAAAACAAAAGGATGCGCAGGATTTTCGAGCGCTTCGATGATCCCGTCCTCACTTACCGCGGAAATCACCATCCCTTCTCCCGGTATGGAGACTGCCTGATGGTGGAAACTGTTGACAGGTATGCTGTCTTTTCCGATAATGCGGTGAAGCAAAGTACCCGGTTCTATTTTCACGGAATGAACAAGTTTATCCCGCGGGGTACCGACCGGCTGCGGATGAATGAAGCGGTGCGTTGGAACCTGATCCGAAATATCGCTGTATAGCTTTCCTCCGGCAGCAACATTCATTATCTGAACACCCCTGCAGATGCCGAATACAGGCCAACCGGTTTCTATCGCTGTCCGGTATAAACGGGTCTCAATTTCATCCCGAACAGGCCAGACACCAGAGACAGAGGGGTGTTCTATTCCGTTGTACCGCCTGGTTTCAACATCACCTCCGCCTGTCAGCAAAAGTCCGTCAAAAGATTCCCGGATCACAGAAAGATCCTCTAATGGATAATCCAGCGGGATCAGAAAAGGCAGTCCGCCCGCCTTGACGATTGCGCTGATATAAGTGGTTCCTATTGAATCCGGTAAAACCCGGTTTGGTCCGGGAATTTCTCCCCGATGGCAAACTACAGCAATTTTAGGTTTTCTCATATAATGCGATACCTCATTTTAAATCATACCCCAATTTAGTGAAATAACAAGTAATCTGCAATGATTAAAATTTCAAAAATATTTAAGAAAACGCTGATTTATTCGGTTTGAGTCGAAAGTTGCCTGTTTTCGTTGACTCATTTTGAGTCAACAGAACAGACTGCTTCGACTCATTTTTCATGAATCGGATAAATACTCAGTGATTCCTTAAATTTTCGATCCCGCGCCTTGCGAAGCATGTCCTCCGGACTGCAAAGTGAGCTCTTATAGCAGAAAAAGAACCACCTGATCGGCGGTTCTTTGTAAACATCTATTTTCTGAAAGACATGGCTACCCAGTCTTTGACCTGCATGCGCTTAATAAATGTCAGGCCTTTGGACTCAGCCTTCTTCCGTACTTTTTCTTCCTGATCTTCCAAAATGCCGCTGAGGCAGATAATTCCTCCCGGATCGACAAGATCCGCCATACCCACATCAAAGAGCATGATCAGTATCGGAGCAAGGATGTTTGCAAGAACGAGCGGAGCGTGATTGATGCTGCATTCATTGTTCAGTATCTCGGCCACAGACCCCTGATAGAATTCGCATTTATCCAAAACATTATTATGTTTGGCGTTTTCCATGCTGTTTTTCATGGATTCCGGGTCGATATCCACACCCAGAGCGTGTTTGGCACCAAGCAGGATTGAACCGATGGAAAGAATTCCGGAGCCGCAGCCTACGTCGATCACGTCAATACCCGGCTGAACATATTCTTCAGCAAGTGCAAGACAGAGCTGTGTGGTTGGATGGGTGCCGGTTCCGAAAGCCATTGACGGGTCGATCTTCACCGCAATGCGGTTTGGATCAGTCTGTTCTGCCCAGGCAGGCAGGATCAGCATTTTTTCCCCGATCAAAATCGGTCTGTAGAATTTTTTCCATGATGACATCCAGTCCTGATCTTCAATAATCTTAAATTCAGGTTCCGGGATTTCGGAAATAAAGCCCAAATGCCAGAGTGCCTGGCTGATTTGGGATTTCTTTTCCTCAATTTCATCATCCATCGGCAGATAACCGTAAACATGGCATGGACCGAAAGGGGTGCCTATATCTTCGGCATCGTTATAATCCATCCCGCGTTCTACAACTACGCCATTTTCTGCATAGCGGGAAAGTACTTCCGAAGCGGCTTCTGCGATTTCAGCATCTACCGTAAGACTTACTTCCAGCCAGCTTTTTACTTCGTTATTCTCCACTGATTACCTCTTTCAGCCGATCCCAGAAGGTCGTTTTTCCACCGACAGTGGTTTCTGTTCCAAGAGAAACTGCCAGCTTTTCGAACAAACTGCGTTGTTCATCTGTCAGATTTGTTGGTGTGACAACATCCACGATAACTTTTTGATCGCCGCGGGTGCCGCCGCGCAGGGCAGGGACGCCCTTCCCTTTCATCGTAATGATTTTTCCGGGCTGAGTTCCGGCGGGAATGCGCAGTTTTTCTTTTCCGTCAACGGTCGGGACCTCAATTTCTGCTCCCAATGCTGCCTGTGCGACGTTGATCTTGAGGTCAAGCTGGATGTCATTTTCATAACGGCGGAAGATCGGATGGTCTGCAACAGAAATTTCTATGTAGAGATCCCCGTTCGGTCCGTTATTTGAACCGGGCTGGCCTTCACCGGACATACGAATGCGTGTTCCGTTATCGACACCTGCGGGAACAGCTACCACTTTCTTTACAGTCTTGCGTTCTATTCCCCGTCCGTGACACTGTGTGCATGGTGTTGGGGTGGTTTCGCCGGTACCGTTGCAGGTAGGACAGGTTGTGACCTGTACCATGGAACCGAAGACGGTCTGTCGGGTGGTTTTTACCTCACCGGTACCGTTACAGGCTTTGCATTTTACCTTTTGTGTACCGGGCTCTGCTCCGGAGCCGCTGCAGCGGGTGCATTTTTCATCACGGCTGAAGCTGATTTCCTTATCTGCACCGAAGACAGCTTCTTCAAATTTCAGCTTTACATTTGTCTGAAGGTCAGCACCACGGCGTGGTGCGTTGCGACGTGCCCCTGAAGATCTGCCTCCGAATCCTCCAAATCCTCCGAATCCGAACAGATCTCCAAGAATTTCAGAAAAATCCATGGTCGTGTAATCAAATCCGGCACCACCCATTCCGCTGACACCGGCCTTGCCAAAACGGTCATAAGCTGCTCTTTTGTCCGGGTCGGAGAGTACCTGGTATGCTTCATTTATTTCCTTGAACCGTTCTTCCATATTTACGAACCAGCTGACGGAAGGCATTTTTCAGCTGCTCTTCAGTTACATCTTTGCTGACTCCTAAAATCTCATAATAGTCACGTTCTTCTGCCATGTATAAGTCGTTTCACTCCATTTTCGTTTTTAGTCAGGGAGTTGTCAGTTTTGAAGACAAAATGTTTCAGGCTTCTAAAATATCAGATAGATGCTGACTAACAACTGCTGACTGCTAACTGTTATTACAACAGTATAACGGAACGATCATTAAACCGTTCCGTTATCATTATAATCTTTTACCGAATTCCTTCTCTAATGATATGAAGGGTGTAAAGCTCGGTTTTTCAGACTTTGCTTTACACCCTTCGAACTTCATACTTTAATTACATGCTGCGGAATTCACCGTCGACTACGTCGTCGCCGCCATTGGAACCATTGGATCCATTGTCGCCGCCCATATCACCACCGGGCTGCGGGCCTG